>NZ_JBHWVJ010000033.1:0-82482 GCF_042736725.1 Streptomyces sp. NPDC060028
ACGCAGGGCGTGCCGCGGGCGTCCGCGGGGTGGGACCGGTGGTCAGCCGGCCTGTTCGAAGAGGAGGGCGCCCGGCCGGGAGCCCCTGGACTGGAGCTCGGCGGCGAAGAGCTGCCAGCTCTGTGCGTAGACCTCGGCCAGCTCGGCCACGGCCGCCTTGCAGTGCGCGGGCAGGCTGGCCGCGATCCCCTCCCGGTTACGGGCCACCACCGCGCCCGCGTCCAGCAGGCGCAGCACGGAGCGCCCGGTCTCGTTGAGGCGCAGCGAGGGGTCCCGGCGCAGCAGGTTGAAGATCTCCGCCGCGTCGGGCGGCGGCGGCGGCGCGCCGACCTGACGGCGTACGGGGGCCGGCGCCGCCGCGCGGGGCGGGGTCGGGGTCTCGGGAACCGCGGCGAGCTGCGCGCGGCGCGCAGCCTGCCGGGGCGCGGCCACGTCCTCGCCGCGCGCGATCCGGTCGCGTACGTCGGAGACGGTGGCGGGGGAAATGCCCGCCTCCCGCGCGATCGAGCGCAGGGAGGCCTGCGGGTTGCGCTTGATGAGCTCGGCGGCCAGGCGCCGGCCGGGGGCCGGGTCGACCGGCCTGGCCCGGCCGTCGCGCCCCACCCGCTTGGCGTCGGGCGCCGCTTCGCCGAAGAGGCCGCGGCGGATGTCGGCCGCCCTGACCGGCGAGACGCCCGCCACTGAGGCCACCGCGCGGTCCGACCAGTCGGGGTGCGCGGCGAGAATGCCCTCGACGGCCGCGGTGCGCTCCGCCATGGACAGGGGCAGGCCGTGGGCGACGTTCAGGGCGACCGCGAGGAGGCGGCTGTCCGCCGTGCTGCCGGTGAAGAAGCGTACGGGGATGCTGGTGCGGCCCCTCAGCTCGGCCGCCCGCAGCCGGTGGATCCCGTCGATGACGGTCATCGAGGGGCGGTGCACCACAACCGGCGGGAGCCGCTCGCCGAGTTCGGCGAGCATGCGCGTGTGCTCCGGGTCCTCCACGTTGCTGCGCGGGGAGCCGTCCACTTTCAGGGCGCCGAGCGGAACGCTCTCCACCGGGATCTCGAGCAGACCGTCCCGCAGCCTGAGCACGTGCTCGGAGTCGTGCATCCCGGACAACGCCGCCATCACAGCCGACCCGGGGCGGCCGCCCTGGCGACCGGCGACTGCCAGCCGGAGTCCGCCTGGACGGAGACTTCCGGCTTCCCGCCCGACGGCCCGGCCGTGGTCATCCCCCCGGCGATGGCGGCCACGGCCGCGAGCACTCCCCCGAAAAGCGCGACTCGACGCATCGTCATCTGTTCTCTCCCCTGTTTCGCGTTCCCCCGGGCCATCGATCGACCCGAAACGAGTCTCCCCCGGGGCGGGGGCGCGCAGAAGCGTTCGCGGGAGGGGCAGAGCGGCCATGGCCGCCACAGGCCAGGTTGCCGCCACAGGTCGGCTGAGGTCACCCGCCGGTGCGGGGCCACCCTTCGATGTCGGGGATCAGCGGGGCCTCGGCCTGCAGGAAGGCCCATCCGCCGAACCACGGCAGGGCCCGTACGACACCGTGCCAGGCGCGGCGCGCGGCGGCCTCGGCGAGGTCCAGAGCCGCGCACTCCAGGTAGACGCCGACGACCGGGCCCGGCCCGCCCGAGGGGTGCACCGCGACGTGCAGGACCCCGGCGTCGGGCGGCACGGCACCGGCGATGACGGGAGCCGCGTGGAGGGGCAGCGGTATGCCCGCCGGGTGCGGCGCGAGGTGAACATGGATCAGGTACAGCATATCGCCCATCGCGTAAATAAATGGAGACGGCCGAACGAGAGGCAGACCACAGCGGCCCCCGACCCCCTCATCCATATAATCGATACGAAGAAGGGAGGGGAGGAATTCCATTGCTTTCCGGACTGGGTATTGATTCGGTCACCGAGGCCGTCTACCGAAGCATGCTCTCCCGCCCCGAGGGGGGCATCTGCGACTGGGCGCTCGACCTCGGTCTGCCCGAAAACCAGGTGCGCGAGGCACTGGACCGGCTGAGCAGCCTGGCACTGGTGCGGCATTCCGCGGCGGACCGGGCCGAAGTGCGCGCGGTGAACCCCCTCCTCGGCCTGGAAGCCCTGCTCGCACAGCAGCAGGCGGAACTGGCCGCGCATCAGCAGCACGTCGAGGCGAGCCGCGCGGCCATCGCGGATGTCATCGCCCAGTACGCCCATCAGTACGCGCCCGGCGCCGGTCCGAGTTTCCATTACCTGTCGGGCCTGGACGCCATCCGGGAACAACTCGAAATTCTCAACAGCCAGGTCCGGGAAGAGTTCCTGACCTTCGCGCCCGGCGGCCCTCAGACCCCGGCCAACATGGCCGCATCACGCCCTCTCAACCTCCGGCTGCTCCATCGGGGGGTACGGATGCGAACGGTATACACCGACGGTATTCGGCGCGACCCGCCCACCGTTGAACACGCCGAATGGCTGGCGGCCCAGGGCGCCCAGGTCCGCACCGTGCCCGCGCTGCCGAACCGCCTCATCGTGATCGACCGGCGCGTGGCGCTCATCGCCGCCGACAGCCACAACACCGGTGTCGGCGCGGTGGTCGTGGAGAACCCGGGCACGATCACCCTCCTGTGCGCACTCTTCGAGACCGTGTGGCAGTCCGCCCAGCCGCTGGGATCGCGGCCGGCGCGGGAGCCGAACGGGCTCACCAGGCAGCAGGCCGAGGTGCTGCGCCTGATGGCCGACGGATGCACGGACGAGGCCATCGCCCACCACCTCGGCATCTCCGCCCGGACGGTCCGCCGGACCACGGCGGGCCTGCTCGCGGACCTCGGCGCCCGCAGCCGCTTCCAGGCCGGCGTCCACGCCGTACGGCAGGGGTACTTGCCCGCCGACGCCGACTGAGAGGTACGCGCCGGGGCGCCGGATCAACTGCCTGTGAACCGCAGTTGAACACCCGGGGGGAGAGCGAGGATGGGCCGTGTGAGGACCCATGGCGTGAAGTCCGCGAATTTCACACGGTTCTGGCTCGGACAGACGCTGTCCCAGTTCGGCACGCGCACCGGGGCCCTCGGGCTTTCGGTGACCGCCGTCGGCCTGCTGCACGCCGGCAGCCGGGAGGTGGGTGTCCTCACCGCCGCCTCCACCGTCTGCTACCTGCTCATCGGACTGCCCGCGGGGGCCTGGGTCGACCGGATGCCCAAGCGCAGGACGCTGATGTGGGCGGCCCTGGTCCGCGCGTCGGCCGTCCTCACGGTGCCCGCGCTCTGGCTCGCCGGAGGCCTGCGGATGGAGGCGCTGTACGCGGTCGCGGCCGTGGTCGGGCTCGCCGCCGTCTTCTTCGACGTCGCCTGCCAGTCGTACGTGCCGGTCCTGGTGGCCGACGAGGACATCGGCCCCGCCAACGCCCGCCTGGAGGCGACCGCCCAGCTCTCCACGCTCGGCGGCCCCGCCCTGGCGGGCCTGCTCATGCGGGTCGTGAGCGCGCCGGTCGTCATGCTCGTGGACGCCGCCTCGTACCTCGCGAGCTTCCTGTGCCTCTCGGTGACCAAGGACAACGAGCAGCGGCCCGCACCCACGTGCGGGGACGGGGCCCGGGGCCGGCTGCGGGCGGACATCGCCGAGGGCCTGCGCTTCGTCCGCGACCAGCCGGTGATCAGGCGGCTCGCGCTGTCCATGGGCGTGTCCAACTTCTTCGCCACGATGGTCGCCACCCTGGTCCCCGTACTCGTCATGCGCACCCTCGGCTTCGACGCCTTCATGCTCGGGCTGATCATGACCTGCGGCGCCGCCGGCGGCGTGCTGGGGGCGATGCTCGCCCCGGTGGCGCGGCGTCGGTTCAGTGCCGGCACCGTGATGGCCGCCGGGCTGATCACGGCCGCCTCCTGCACCGCGGCCGGGCCGCTGGCGGCCGCGGTCGCCCCGTACGGCACGGCGCCGGCCGGGGCGGTCCTGCTGGTCGGCGAGTTCGGCATGGCCGTCGGGGCGCTGCTCTACAACGTGACCCAGGTCAGCCTGCGTCAGACCCTGTGCCCCAAGCTCCTCCTCGGGCGGATGAACGCCTCCATCCGCTTCGTCGTCTGGGGCGGCATGCCGGTCGCGGCGCTGGCCGCGGGTTGGCTGGGCCAGAGCGTCGGTGTGGTCCCCACCCTGTGGATCGGCGTGGCCGCAGGCGTGGCGACGGTGCTGCCGGTCCTCACCGTCGACCGGATCATGGCGGCGGACACCGCCCGGCCGGCGGCGCGGGGCGACGAAGCCGCTGCCGCCGTGGCCGACTCGACGGGCCTCACAACGCTCCGGTGAACCGCGACACGAACAGGCCCGTCGCGTCGTTGCCGACGGCCCAGAAGCCGGCGCCGCCGGGCTCCGCCGTGAAGCGGCTGACCACCGTGCCGGTGGTGCGCGGGGACGGGATCGGGGACCAGGCCGTGCCGGTCCACTTGCGCAGGCCCGTGGAGCCGCCGTTCGCGACCCAGGTGGTGCCGTACTTCACGACCGAGCCGATGGTGGTGCCGTCACAGGTGGGCACGGTCGTCCAGGTGGTCCCGTTGAAGCGCAGGGACGTGAAGCAGCCGTCCGTGGTCTTCTTGCCGGTGATCCACAGATCGGTGGAGGTGCCGGCGATCTGCTCGCGGACCGAGTCGTACGGGGCGTTCAGGGCGGGTACGGCGACCTGGGTCCACGTCGTGCCGTTGAAGCGGGCGACGTACATCTCCGTCACCCCCTTGCCCATCTGGGTCTCGCCGACGACCCAGATGTCGTTCGGGCCGGCCTGGTGGATGGCGTCCACGTGGACGTCCTTGCCCGCGGGCGAGGGCAGGACCGTCACGGACCACGCGCCGCCCGACCAGCGCCCCACCGCGGGGCGCCAGACGGAGGTCGTGTTGTCGGTGCCCACGGTCAGGACCTCGTTGCGGGTCACCGCGATGGAGTCGGTCCCCCCGCTGAACGTGGAGGGGAAGCCGTACGTGGTCCAGGTGGTGCCGTTCCAGTGCTCGACGCCCCCGTTGGCGATTCCGCCCGGGTAGCCGAAGGACCACAGGTCGTCGGGAGCGGTGCCCGCCGTACGGCCCTCCGGGAAGTCGTAGCCGTGACTCGCCTGCTGCGCGGTCATGGCGGAGCCGTTCCGGTTCCATACGTACTCGGGCAGCCAGCAGCCCCCGATCCCGCACGGCCCCTCGTGCTCGGTCAGGACCGCGGACGTCGCGGAGAAGGGCAGGATGGTGGCGCCGCCGGTGCTGAACCCGCCCGGTATCGGCTGCTGGACGAACTGCCAGCTGCCCGCCGCCTGCGCGCCCTGCGCGGGGAGCAGGGCCGCTGCGAAGGCCAGCAGGCCGGCGGCGGCGCCCATGACGAACTTGCGTGCGTCCCCTGTTCGGAACTTCAAGACATGCCTCTCCGTAGGCCGGCGCCGCCCGGTGGCGGCGCCGGGGATGGTGCGCTCAGCCCAGGTCGAAGGTGGTTCCCAGGCCCTGGGCCCGGGCCGCCTCGACCGCGGCGAAGCCGGACATGATGTCCTGCACGCCGAGGCCGAGAGACTTGTAGACCGTCACCGCGGCGGGTCCGCTGCGGCCGCCGTGGCGGCCGAGCAGCACCTCGCCGAGCTCCGCCCGCAGGTGGTCCGCGCCGGCCAGGCCTTGGTCCAGGGCGGCCCGGATGTCGCCGGACTCCGCCAGGGCCGACTCGCGGCTGTCGACGAAGAGTTCGGCGCGGGCGACCGCCTCGGCGGTGAGTTCCCGCTGGTCGGGGAAGGAGCTGCCCACGGCGTTGACGTGCGCGCCGGGGGCCAGGTCGATGGCGTCCAGCAGCGGGGTCGTCGAGGAGGTGGTGGTGCACACCAGGTCGGCGCCGGTGACAGCCTCCCGGGGCCCGGCCACGACCTCGACGACGATGCCCAGTTCGGCGGCGGCCCAGTCGCGGTAGGCCCCCGCGTTCTCCCCGCTGCGGCTCCACACCCGCACGCGCCGCAGTACGCGTACCTCGTGCATGGCGCGCAGGTGGCTGCGGGCCTGCACCCCCGATCCGAGGATCGCGAGGTCTCCGGCGTCGGGCCGGGCCAGGGTGTCGGTGGCGACGGCGGAGACCGCCGCGGTACGGACGGCCGTGACGGCCCCCGCGTCGAGCAGGCCGACCGGCCGCGCGGTGTCCGGGTCGAAGACGATGACCATGCCGATGTGCAGGTCGAGTCCGCGGGCCGGGTTCTCCGGCTTGAGGGCCATCACCTTGACGCCGAAGCCCGCGTACCGTTCCCCCGACACGTGGCCGGGCATGGAGCCGAGCAGTCCGCTCTCCCCGGCGGGCCGGACGATGGTGCGCAGCGGCTGTGCCGCCCGGCCGCCGCTGTAGCGGCGCATGGCCTCGGCCATGACGGGGATGGCGGCGCGGACGGGGTAGACCCGCTGGACGGTGTCCCGGTCGAGGAGCAGCACGTCAGTTCTCCAGGACGAAGACGGACCACACCATCTGGATGGTGCGGGTGGAGGAGATCAGCACCAGGTTGTGGCGACGGGCGGCCGGCAGCGTGGTGAGCGCCAGGTCGGCCTCGCCCTCGCGGACCGCGCGGGCGGCCGCGCTGGTGGAGCTGACCAGCGAGACGTGCGGCTCTCCGAAGGACGCGTCGAGGAGCTGGCCGATGATGGGCACCGGGGCGGGGTGGCTGGCGACGGTCGGGCGGTTCATGTTGGTGCCGCCGGGCAGGGCGACGATGCCGTAGGGCGGGGTCTCCATGTAGAAGGCGGCGGCCAGCTCCAGGCGCGGGTCCATGTAGAACCGGTTGACGCCGGCGTAGGCGTTGGCGACGACGAGGTGGCTGGCCCGCCCGTCGAGCAGGGCCTCGCCGGCCTCCTCGTACGTGTCCGACAGGCGCAGTTCGGGGGTCCGCCCGCGGCCGTCGGGCAGCCGCTGCCACAGCTGGCCCGCGGCCTGCTCGCTGCTGGTGCCGGGCGGTCCGAGGGTGGCGACGGCGGTCAGCGGGTGGCTCTCCAGCGGTGGTCTGGTGACCCAGTCGGCCGCCGCGGCGAGGGCCGCGGGGAGCGCGGAGGCCATGGGGATGGGCAGGGTCGCGGTGATCGTCATCGGAAGTCAGCCTCGCTCGATCGGAACGATGGTGAGCCAGTGGTCGTGGCGGGGGTCGCCCGCGCCCCGCACGGTCCTGTCGTACGCCTCGACGATCCGCGTGGTGAGCGGGCCGGGGGCGCCGTCGCCGACGGGGCGGCCGGCGACGGCGACGACGGGGGTGATGCCGACGCCGGTGCCGGTGAGGAAGACCTCGTCGGCGGTGAGCAGGTCGGGGACCTGCAGGTCGCGTTCGCGGGTCTCGACGCCCATGGCCTCGGCGAGGACCCGCACGGTGTCGCGGGTGATGCCGGGCAGCAGGTCGGCGCTGGGCGGCGGGGTGATCAGGTGTCCGTCGCGCAGGGCGAAGACGTTGGCGGTGCTCGCCTCGGCGACCTGCCCGCGGTCGTTGAGCAGGATCGCGTCGTCGTGGCCGGCGGCCCGCGCCTCCTCGACGGCGAGTGCGCTGTTGACGTAGCCTCCGGTGACCTTGGCCTGGACGGGGATGGCGGAACTGCGCGGGCGGCTCCAGGAGCTGATGGCGCAGCGGATCCCGCCGGGCGGCGTGTACGCGCCCAGGGTGAAGGCGGTGATGGACACGCTCTCGCTGAGCCCGGTCAGGCGGACGCCGGGCGGGGTGCCGGGCAGCAGGCCGAGTTTGTACGCGATCGGGCGCAGGTACGTGTCGTGCGCGACGGCGTTGCGGCGCAGCAGGTCGAAGGTGCGCTCGACGAGTTCCTCGGCGGTGTGCTTGACGTCGATGCGCAGCAGCCGGCAGGAGCGCAGGAACCGCTCGTAGTGGTCGTGGGCGCGGAAGATCGACAGCTCGCCGGGGCGGCCGGCGACGGCGTAGGCGCGGATGCCCTCGAAGACGCCGGTGCCGTACTGCAGGGCCTGGGTGGTCAGCGGCAGCCCGACCTCGGCGAAGGGCACCAGCGCCCCGTCGTGGAAGACCCACGGGGCGACCCCGGGGCGTACGGGTACGGGTACGGGCGCGGCCACGTCCTTGAGCTCCTGGACGGTCATCAGGACCTCCCCGCGGCGATGCCGGCGGCGGCCAGCGCCTCGAGCTCGTGCGCGTCGTCGATGCCGGTGCGCAGGTCCACCACGCGGGCGGCCTTCCAGCTGACCATCGCGCCGGTGCTGGTGACGCTGCCGAACGTGGACTCGCTGACGTCGAGTTCCAGCCCGAGCTCGGCCCGTACGTCGGCCTGTGTCGCGGCGACGGCCTCCAGGTCGGCGGTGCGGCCGGCCGGATGCTCCAGGCGCAGCGAGAGCCGGTCGGCGCCGTCCTGCCGGTCGATGACGACCTGGTAGTCGAGCCAGCCCCGGACGTGGCGCAGCACCAGGTTCTCCAGGTCGTAGCCGGTCAGGCGGTGGCTGCCGAGCGGGATCCGGTCGCGGACCCGGCCGAGCGCCTCCAGCGTGGCGGCGGGCACGGTCTGCCCGGGGCGGGCGTCGCGCATGCGGACGAGGTCGCCGGTGCGGTAGCGCACGAGCGGTTTGGCGCCCTGGTAGAGGTGGGTGACGACGAGTTCGCCCTCGCGGACCCCGGCCGGGTCGGGCGGCGACCAGCGGCCGGTGTCCGGGTCGATGACCTCGGAGTAGGAGATGAGCGGGGCGGTGTAGAGCTTGCCGTCGGCGGCGACGGCGCCCTTGACGCTGGCTTCCTGCGAGGCGTACAGGGCGTTGTGCGCGCGGGCGCCCCACAGTTCGCCGAGGTTGGCGAGGAGGTTCGGGGAGGCGAGCTCGCCGGTGGTCATGAGGACCTGGAGGCGGAAGTCGCGGCGCGGGTCGAGCCCGGCCCGTACCGCGTGCTTGGCCAGGGTCATCGCCATGCCGGGGGTGCAGAACAGGCCGGTGATCGGGAAGTCCCGCATGACCTGCAGGGCCCGCTCGAAGCCGACCATCGGGGAGTGCGGCCACATCTTGGCGACGGTCAGGTTCAGGTTGCGGCAGACGTCCCCGAAGGTGTCGGAGAAGGCGTGCAGTTCGGTGGGGCCGCTGGAGCCGATGACCTGGCCCTCGCCGAACTCCTCGAAGACGGTGCCGTAGTAGTGCGTGAGCACGGTGTTGTTGTGGATCGAGTCGATGTCGTCGCGCGGGCACGGGGTGGACCGGCCGGTCGTCCCGGTGGTCTCGTAGAAGATCCACGCGTCGGACAACGGCCGCGACAGCATGGCCTGCTGGGCGCTGCGCAGGTCCTCCTTCGTGGTGAAGGGGATCGAGGCCAGGGTCTCCTCGTCGAGCCGGGTGATGCGGTCGGGGTCGACGGCCGCGAGGTGCTCGCGGTAGAAGGGCGAGTTCTGCTTGACGTAGCGGACGGTCTGGCGGGCGAGCGCGGCCTGGTGAGCGGCGACGCGCTCGGCGTCCCACTCCCCCGCGAGGAAGGAACGGTGCTGATCGCGCAGCGTGGCCGCGATCTCGGCGAGTTCCGGCCGGTAGACGGTGTACATGGCGAGCCTCTCTCTTCGTGCGGGGGGTGTACGCCCGGCGGGGCGGGGTCGGGCGGTCAGACGGCGGCGGGGTCCTCCACCAGGTCCGCGATCACCCAGGTGCTGATCTCCTTCCACAGGTCCGCGGACCTCTGGTGGAAGGGGTGGACGAGGTAGCGCCCCAGCGCCTCCTCGTCGGGGACCAGCCCGACGATCGCGTAGTCGTACGCGACCGGCCGCTCCGTGACGTTGCGCCCGGCCCGCCACTCCAAAAGCTCCGGCACCTCGGCGCCGATCCGGACCGCCAGCGCCTCGGCGGCGGCGACCCGCGGGTGCTCCCAGTCGTAACCGGGCTTGAACTTGAACAGCGCGATGTGCCGGATCATCGGATCACCACAGGCTCTCTTCGCTCTCGCCGAAGGCGAGCAGCGCCTCCAGCTCGTCCTCGCCGGCGAGCGGTACGTCGGCCACCACCGCGGCCGGGTCGGCCACCGCGGCCTCCAGGAAGCGCAGGTAGGCGGCGGCGAAACGGTCGGCGGTCGCCGCGTCGAACAGGTCGGTGTCGTAGCTGAAGACGGCCGTGGTGCCGGCCGGCTCCTGCTCCAGGCGCAGCATCAGGTCGAGCTGCCCCTCCTGCTGCGGTACGTCGATCAGCGCGAGGCCCAGTCCCTCGTACTCCAGCGGCGGGCCTTCGGCCAGCCCGCGCGGCACGGTCGGGACCGGCGGCTCCATCCGGTCCATCTGGACCAGGAACGCCCCGATCCGAAACAGCGGGGAGCCGGCCGGCCGCGGCCCGATCAGCGTGCAGGGATGGCGGGCGTTGACCATGCCGCCGAGGATCCCCTCGCCGGCGGCGGTGGCGGCCTCGGCGAAGGTGGTCGCGGCGGAGAACCGGCCCCGTACGGGCAGGGTGTTGAGGAAGCAGCCGATCAGATCGCGGGCGTGGCGGCCCATGCGGCTGCTGGCCGGAACCCCGACGAGGAAGTCCTCCTGCCCGGTCCAGCGGGCCACCAGGGACTGGAACACGCCCAGGTGCAGGGCGAAGGGAGTCTGCCCGATCTCCTTGGCGCGGGCGGCGACCCGGTCGGTCAGCCCGTGCTCGAGCGGGACGGCCACGGTGTCCCCGCGGTGTCCGGGACGCGGCGGGCGGGGCCGGTCCAGGGGGAGTTCGGCGGCCGGCACCCCGTCGGTGAGCGCCTGCCAGTACGCGGCTCCGCGCAGTCCGGCCGGGGAGTCCAGATAGGTCTGCTCCTGCTCGACCTGGTCGGCGTAACTACTGGTGAGCGGACGCCACTTGGGCTCCTCGCCGGCCGCGATGCCCCGGTAGGCGTCGAGCAGGTCGCGGACCAGCAGCCAGCGGGAGGTGAAGTCGCCGACGATGTGGTGCGTGGCCGGGACGAGCGCGAAGTCGTCGTCGGCGCGCCGCAGCAGGACGACGCGCAGCGCGCCGGTCTCCTCCAGGGCGAACGGCCGCTCGCCCTGTTCGCGGGCCAGGCGCCGCAGCCCGTCCTCGTCGATGCCGGGCACGTCGCGGACCTCCAGGACGGCGAGCGGCTCGGCGCTCTCCTCCCGTACGGGCACGCCGTCGGCCTCGGTGAAGCGCGAGCGCAGCTGCGCCTGGCGGCGGCCGGTCTCGGCGACGGCCTCGGCGAGGGCGGCCACGTCCAGCGGGCCGCGCACGCGCAGGGGCATCACGATGTTGTAGACGGAGCTGTCCGGGGAGATCCGGTAGGCCGCCCACATCATCCGCTGGACGGCGCTGAGCGGGGCGGGCGTCATCCGCAGCCTCCGGCGTGGCTCATGTCGGTGGTGCGGCCGCCGACGAGCGCGAGCTCGCGCTCCTCGAACGCACCGGCCAGGGCCGCCGCGGAATCCGGGACCTCCGCCGGGACCTCCTGCGGGACCTCCTGCGGGAACGAGGCCGCGAAGTCGGCCAGCCGGTCCAGGCCCCAGTAGGGCTCCGAGCCGTTCACGAAGTACGGCACGCCGAAGACCCCGTCGCGCTGGATGTCCTGCAGGGCCTTCACGCCCAGCGCGCGGATCTCCGGGTCGGTCACCGCGCCGGCCGTCTCGTCCGGGTCCAGGCCGATCGACTCGGCCAGGTCGCGGACGGTGGCCGGGGAGCAGATGTCGCGTCCCTCCTGCCAGCGGGCGCGGGAGACCCGCTCGACCCATTCGACGCCCTTGCCGTGCCGCTCGGCGACGAACCAGGCGAGGTGGGCCGGCTCCCACCACGGGTCCTTGTCCACCGGCCAGGTCACCGCGAGCCCGCGCTCCGCCGACAGCCGGCGCACGTCGCGCAGGATGTAGAACTGCTTGGCGCGGGACATCGGGGTGTACGGGAACTCCCCGCCGGCCTCGCCCAGCAGCCGGGCGCTGGTCGCGTCGGGCTCCCAGAACGGCCGCCACTGGAGCCGGGCGGCGAGCTCCGGATGGTGTTCGCGCAGCTCCAGCAGCGCGAACCACGAGTACGGGCTGCGCAGGCTGAAGTAGAAACGGGGTGGCTTGGGCGCGCGCGCCATGGGCCTACTCCTTTCGAAGAGGGTGGTCCGGTGCCGGTCCGATGCCCGGTCCGGTGCGGTCGCGGCTCAGACGACGAGTCCGCCGTCGACCTGGAACACCTGGCCGGTGATGTAGGCGGCGCGCTCGGAGGCGAGGAAGGACACCAGCTCGGCGACCTCCTCGGCGGTGCCGAAGCGGCCGAGCGGGATCTTGGCGGTCATCTCCTTGACGTGCTTGTCGGAGAGGCCCGCGACCATGTCGGTGTCGATGAAGCCGGGGGCCACGGCGTTGGCCCGCAGGCCCGCCCGCCCGGCCTCCTTCGCCAGGGCCCGGGTGAAACCGATGATCCCGGCCTTGGAGGCGGAGTAGTTGGTCTGGGTGGCGTGCCCGGCGGCCGCCACCGAGGACAGGGTGATGACGGTCCCGCGGCGCCGCTTCATCATCGGGAAGGCCACGGCCTTGGCGAAGTTGAAGGTGCCGTCGAGGTTGGTGCGCAGTACGTCGTCCCAGTCCGCGTCCGACATCATCGCCAGGTGGCTGTCGCGGACGATGCCGGCCGCGGTGACCAGCACCTCGACGGGCCCGAACTCCTCCTCGACCTCCGCCACCAGGGCGCGGACGGCGTCGCGGTCGGTGACGTCCGTCTTGCGGACGAGGACCCGGCCGCCGTGCTCGGCGGCCGACTTGGCGGTGAGCGCCGCGGCCTCCTCGTTGGACTGGAAGCACAGCGCCACGTCGTAGCCGTCGCGGGCCAGGGTCTCCACGATCGCGCGCCCGATGCCGCGTGATCCTCCGGTGACGAGCGCCACCGGCCGTACTGCTGCGGCGGGGCCGCTTGTCTCGGACATGCTCGTCCGCCTTCCTCAAGGGGTGGGTGGTCGGGGGTGCTTGGGCTCGGCCGGAACCCGCCCGGCCAGGGCCTACGCGCCCAGGCGCAGCAGTCCGGCGCCCGCCGTGCCGTCCCGGTCCACGGCGGTGACGAGCGCGAGGCGCCCGTGCAGCGCCGGGTTCGCGGCCGACTCGGCGAGTACCGCGGCGATCTGGAACGCCCCGGACGCGGCCGAGGTGTCGCCGATGAGCCGGCGCGGGGTGAGCGTGAGGTACGGGCCCGGCAGCGCCTGCAGGGCGGCCTCCTCCTGCTTGCCGAGCACGCCCGGCGGCAGTCCGGGGGCGACCAGGGCGAGGTCCTCGGGCCGGGCGCCCGCGGCGTGGAGCACGTCGGCCACGCAGCGCTCCAGCGCGGCCTGCGCCCGGTGGCTGTCGGGGAAGGCCCGGAAGCGCAGGCCGAGCACCGAGGCGAGCGGGGTCCGCCCGCCGGCCAGCGCGCCCGCGGCGCTCTCCAGGACGAACAGCGCGGCGCCCTCCCCCAGCGGCTGCGGATCGTCGCCGCCGTGGTCCGCGACGTGCTCCAGGCGGGCGCGCTGCGGGGAGAACTCCTCGACGGCGCCGGCCAGCAGGGTGTTCGCGTGGCCGCCGCGCAGCAGCCGGGAGGCGTAGTTGAGGGCGAGCAGGCCGGTGGCGGAGCCGCCGGAGACGGTGACGTTGGGCCCCTTGAGGGCGTGCCGGATGGCGCTCTGGCCGGCCGGGCAGTTCATCACCGTGTTGGGGAACTTCGCCGGGTCCACGTGGAACGGCTTCTCGCCGGTCAGTGCCGACTCCGTGAAGTCCATGATCGACTGCACGCTGCCGGAGGTCCCGAGCACCAGCCCGGTGCCCTCCGGGTCCGCGTCCAGGCCGTGGCCGTAGTCGGCGAGCAGCATGCCCACCGTGGCCGCGGCGATCCCGGTGACCCGGTCCATGGATCTGGTGCCCTTCTTGCCGAGCACCTCACGGACGTCGAAGCCGGGGATCAGCCCGGCCTCCTCGTACGGGACGGGCCACTGCGCGCCGTCCAGCGGGGCCAGGGCGCTGCGCCCGGCCCGCAGGCCGTCCGTGAACTCCTCGCGCCCCAGCCCGTACGGCGAGGCGACGGCCCACCCGGACACGACCAGCGAGGCCGCGGGGGCGGTTCGTACGGTGACTTCTGCGTCGGGCACGGTGGCCCTCCTCTCGGGGATCTCAGGACGCGGCTGCATCGGGACCGTCCCAACGGCCCATGACCAGCACGGCGTTGTTGCCGCCGAAGGCCAGTCCGTTGTTCTGGACCACCTTCAGGTCGGCGGCCACGGCCTCGTTGGGCACGCAGTCGACACCGCACTCGGGGTCGGTCTCACGGTGGTTGACGGTCGGCGGCACGAACCCCTCGCGCAGTGCGAGCGCGCAGGCCGCGGCGCCCAGGGCACTGGCCGCGCCCATGGTGTGGCCGATCATGGACTTGATGGAGATGGTGCGCGGCAGGTTCTCGCCGAACACCTGGCGGATCGCGCCGACTTCGGTGACGTCGTTGGCCTTGGTGCCGGTGCCGTGGGCGGAGATGAAGTCCACGTCCTCGGGCGTGATCCCGGAGTTGCGGTGGGCCGCCTTGATGCAGCGGGCGATGCTGTCGCCGTCCGGGGCCACGGGGTGGCTCGCGTCGCAGGACAGCCCGTAGCCGAGGACCTCGGCGTAGATCCGCGCGCCGCGGGCGAGGGCCGACTCCAGGGATTCCATGAGCAGGATCCCGGCGCCCTCGCCGGTGAGGATGCCCTGCCGGTCGCTGTCGAAGGGACGGCAGACGTCCGGGGCGATGGTGCCGAGCCGGTAGAAGCCGGTGAAGGTCTTGAAGCACAGGGCGTCGGCGCCGCCGCACAGGGCCATCTCCACGTCGCCGGTGCTGATGGCGTCGTAGCCGTACCCGACGGCGTAGTTGCCGGCCGCGCAGGCCGTGGCGACGGTGACGGTCTCCACGTCCTCCAGGCCCAGCTCCCGCACGATCCCGGCGGAGAGCCGGCCCGGCCACACCCGGCGGGCGACGACCGGATCGAGGCGGTCCTCACCGGCCGCGACCTGGACGCCGACCAGGTGGTCGAGGTCGCGGGACTCGCCGTCCGTCGTGCCGACCGAGACCAGGGAGCGCCTCGCGCGTACGTCGTCCTCGGTGAGCCCGGCGTCGGCCACGGCCATCCGGCCGGCGGCGACGGCGAACTGCGAGGCCCGGCCGAGGTCGTCGGCGGGCAGCCGGCGCAGGTACGCGTCGGCGTCGAAGTCGGTGATCTCGCAGGCGTTGGCGTGCGCGAAGCCCTCGGTGTCGAAGGCCGCGATGGGCTTCGCGCCGCTGCGCCCCTGCCGCAGGCCCTCGGCGAAGGCGCCGACCCCCGTGCCGATGCTCGTCACCACGCCCAGGCCGGTGATGACCACGCGGTGCCGGGCGCCCTGGGCGTGCCCGGCGGCGTTCTCGGTCGACGGGAGGCTCACTTGCCCTCGGCCTCCGCCACGACGCGGTACACGCCCTCCAGGTTGGTCATGCGGCTGAGCTCGGACTGTTCGAGGGTGATGCGGAAGACGCGCTCCAGGCTGGCGAGGATCTCGATGGCCCGCAGCGAGTCCGCGTCGTGCTCCTCCTTGAAGAGGCTGGTCTCGGTGACCTCGTCCAGTTCGAGTTCGAGGATGTCGCAGACGATGTCCTTGATCTCGGCCTTGCGTTCGGCGTCGAGGCCGGTCTCGGTGGTGTTGACGGTCATCACTGCCTCCAGGGAAAAACGGTTCACGAGCTGATGACAGTGATTCTTCGAACCCGCGCTATCCGTGCGCTATATGGGTTCTGTGTGTGACCGGGCCGCGGAAAAGGGCACGAAAAGAGCGCGCGGCAGCCCCCGTCGGGGACTGCCGCGCGCTCGGCGGCCCTGGCTTGCGTACGGGTACTAGTCCACGGCCGCCGTGAGCCGGACGGCGGGAATGCGCAGGGCCAGCCAGGCCGGCACCAGTACGGCTGCCAGCGCGACCAGCGTGCAGGCCCCGGCGGTCGCCAGGAACGGCACCAGCGGCACCGCGACCTCGGCCCCCGCGACCAGTTGCTGCAGGGCGGCCCACAGGCCGGTCAGGCTGACCGCGACCACCCCCGCCGCCAGGAGGCCGCCGACGGCCACGACCAGCAGGGACTCGCCCGCCACCATCGCCAGGAGTTGGCGCGGGGTGGAGCCGGTGAGCCGCAGCAGGGCGAACTCGCGGCTGCGCCTGCGGGTGGACATCACCAGGGTGTTGGCCACGGCCACGCCGGTGTAGAGGACCGCGATGCCGCCGATGACGTACAGGGCCATCCTGGCGTCGTCCTCGCGCTTGGTGTCGCCTGCCGCCGTCCACGCGGCGATCGGCACGGCCTGCGCCGCCTGGCCCTTGAGGACGGCGTCGAGCTGGGTCCGTACGGCCGCCGGGTCGGCGCCCTCCTTGAGCTTCACGTAGACCGCGGCGGGCAGTTCACTGCCGGCGTGGCCCGGGGTGAGCACCGCGCCGTTGCCGCTCGTGCTGGTCTTGAAGACGGCGGCGACGGTCAGCTGCTGCTTGGTGCCGTCGCCCATCCAGACGTCGACCTTGTCGCCGACGGAGCGGTTCCAGGACTGGTCGACGGCGATGGAGCCGTCGTCGAGCTTGCGGGCGTCACCGTCGACCACGGGCAGGCCGAGCACGTTCCCGATGGCCGCCGGGTCGACGGTCTCGGCGGAGTACGGGATCAGCGCGCCGCCGCCGGAGGGGTCGGAGAAGGCGTCGGGGCCGGGCATGGTGAAGACGGTGGTCGGGGTGGTGGCGGCCACCGAGATCCCCGGGAGCGCGGACACCTTGTCGACGACCTCCCGGGTCAGCCCGGGGGCGTGCGCGGGGGCCACCACGAAGTCGGCGCTCCGCACCCGGCTCAGGGCCTCCTTGGCGCGGGCGCCCTCCAGCGAGCCGGAGGTGCTCCACAGCGAGCACACCAGGCCGACCGTGATCAGCACCGGGGCCGCGGTGGAGGCGGTCCTGCGGACCGAGGTGACGGTGTTGGCTCGCACCAGCATGGCCCCCGCACCGCGGGTCCAGGCGACCGGCGCCGTGGCGAGCTTCGCGAGCAGCGGGATCACCACGGGCGAGAGCAGGGCGAAGGCGAGGATGAGGGCGGGACCCACGGAGGTGGCCAGGCTCGCCCAGTACAGCGGCGGCAGCAGCGGGGCGACGGCGATCAGGCCGATGCCCGCGGCGAGGGCGGCGAGCCCTCCGAGCCAGCGCGGCCAGGTCATGGTCTTCGTCTCGACGGCGGCTTCGCGCAGCGCCTCGATCGGCCGGACCCGGCCGGCCCGCAGGGCGGCGGCCCCGGCGCCGACCACCGCGAGGAAGACCCCGAGGAGGAAGACGACGGCCAGGACGACGATGGAGACGCCGTCCACCGGGACGGTGAACCAGCTGGGCGCGACGCCTTCGGCGGCGAGCTTCTCGGCGAGCGCGGGCGCCGCGGCCAGGCCGAGCAGCACGCCCGCGCCGGAGGCGACGGCGCCGACGCCGACGGCCTCGGTGAGCACGAGGCGGCGTACCTGCTGCGGGGTCGCGCCGGAGACCCGGAAGAGGGCGAGCTCGCGGCGGCGCTGGGCGACGGAGAAGGCGAAGGTGGAACCGACGACGAAGACGGAGACGAAACCGCCGACGCCGGCCGCCATGCCGAGCATGGTGGAGACGCCGATCAGCGCGGACTGGTCCGCGCGGTACTGCGGGTCGGCCTGGCCCCGGTCGGTGCCGGTCAGCACCTCGCCGCGCGATCCCACGGCCGCCCGTACGGCCTCGGCCCCGCCGTCCAGCACCAGTGCGTCGACCCGCGGCGAGAGCCGCCCGGCCTCGGCGTCGGTGAAGAACACCGCCTGCTCGAAGGGGAGGTCGGCGACCGTCCCGGCCACCGTGTACGGCCGCTGCCCCTGGGCCGTCTGTACGAGGACCCGCGCGCCGGGAGCCGCGCCGGACGCGGCGCCGACCACGACCTGGTCATCGCCGGCCGGGGCCTGCCCGGCCGCCAGCCGGTAGCCGCCGAAGCCGGCCGAGCTCCACGGGTGGCCGACCTGGCTGGAGGGGCCGCCCGCGAGCTGGGCGTAGAAGGTGCGGTCCACGGCCGCCTTGCCGACGGCGGACACGTCTGCCACCACCTCGGCGGGCAGTCCGCGCGGCTCCTCCAGCGGCAGGCTCTGGGTGCCGCCCCAGTCCGCGGGGACCGTCAGGTCCGGCGCGGCCCGTACGACGACCTCGGCCTGGGCGAAGCGGCCCGGGCCCCGGTCGGGGCTGGTGGTGGTGGCGGCGAGCACGAGACCCATGGCGGACATCAGCCCCACACCCAGGGCGAGCGCCAGGAAGGTCCCGCCGAATGCGGCCCACCTGCTGCGCAGGGTGAGCCAGGCGATGTTCAGCATGTGCAGTACTCCAGTGGGGGTTTGGGACGGTCAGACCGACGTTGTCACAGGAACCGCGGGAGCGGTGAGGGTCACCGGCAGGAAGTCGTCGATCCGTACGCCGATCCGCCACCGCCGCGCCTGGTCCGCGACCCAGCGCGCGAGCGCGAGGTCGAGGGCGGCGGGCCCGGACGGCGAACAGACGGTGACCCGGTCCGGATCGGGTCGGACGGCTCCGGGGTCGCACAGCAGGGCGCCGATGGAGACGGCCCTGAAGTCCCGTGCACCGGCGGCCGGTTCGGCCCAGTCCAGGACCGTGGTTCCGGGGCGGGCCGCCAGGGGACCGGGGTGGGGGGTGGTCGCGGTGGCGGCCAGCGACACCAACTTGTGGGCCGCCATGGCCTCTTCGGGTGTCTCGGCATAGTGCACGGCGGCGCCCGGGACGATCTTCCGGGCATCGCGGGCGAAGACGATCGCCCGCTCCTCGTCGGGGTCGAAGACGGTGAGCTCGATCAGCGAGTGGAACCGCGCCTTGACGAAGCGCAGTACCTCCAGGTTGTCGGGGCCGAGTCCGACGAGGGCGAGGCCGCGCGGCTCGGGTTCGGTGCGCAGCAGTCCGGCGGCCAGGCCCGCCGAGGCTCCGGCGCGCTTGGCCAGGATGATCGAGGCCTCGACGAACACCTCGGGGCTGCCGTCGGCCGGGGAGCCCAGCACGATGCCGGCGCCCGCGCGCACGGTGCCCTCGCAGACGCTGCCGGAGGGGCCCGCGACGCCTTCGCCGTACAGCCGGTGGGCGTCCGCGACGACCTGCAGGATCTCCGGCTCCTTGCCCTTGAGGATGTCGCGCACCTCGCGGTGTCCGATGATCAGCACAGCACCGTCTCCCTCAGCAGCTCGCCGGCCGCGAAGCCGCGGGCCGGGTCCTTCCAGAGGTGGGCGACCTCGCCGAAGTGCCGGCGCACCCAGCTGTCGTTGTAGATGGTGTCGAGGTAGCGGTCGCCGCCGTCCGGCAGGACGAGGACGACGTTCGAGCCGGGCTCGATGGCCGGGGCGAGCCGCTCCAGCGCGGAGACGACCCCGCCGGAGGAGCCGCCCGCCAGGATCGCCTCGCGCCGCACCAGCCGGCGGCAGCCGACCACACAGTCGAGGTCGGTGACGTGCAGGACCCGGTCGGCGTCACCGCGGCGCAGCAGCGGCGGCCGTACGGAGGCGCCGTGGCCGGGGATGAGCCGCGGGCAGGCCACGGGCGAGTCGAAGAGCACGCTGCCGAGGGCGTCGACGGCGTTGACGGTGGTGTGCATGCCGGTGCGCCGGATGTACTCGGCGCAGCCGCCCAGGGTGCCGCTGGTGCCGGCGGCGACGATGAGCTGGTCGACCTTGCCGTCCAGGGCCTCGGCGATCTCGGCCATGGTGGTCTCGTGGGCGAGCCGGTTGCGCGGGTTGGCGTACTGGTCGGGCCAGTACGCGTACGGGGTGGAGGCGAGCAGGTCGGCGACCCGGCGCAGCCGCATGGGCAGCAGTTCGCCGGTGACGGGATCGGGTTCGGTGATGATCTCGACCTCGGCGCCGTAGGCGTCCAGGATCGCGATGTTCTGCTCGGTGGTGCGGGCGTCGACCACGCAGATCAGGCGCAGGTCGAAGTACGCGCACAGTTGAGCGAGGCCGATGGCGAGGTTGCCCGAACTGGACTCGATCACCGTGGACTTGCCGGGGATGAGTTCCCCGGACTGGATGCGGCCCAGGACCATGCTCAGGGCGGAGCGGTCCTTGACGCTGCCGCCCGGGTTGAACCGTTCGATCTTGGCGAAGACGCGCGAGGTGAACCCCGGTACGACTCGCTCCAGTTCGACGAGCGGGGTTCCTCCCACCGTCGACAGGATTCCCTTGAGCCCCGGAGCAGCCAGGTGCCCGGCGGCGGCCTTCCTTTCGTACGCCATGTGATGCAGCCATCCTCTGCTGGGGTCGCGGGACGTGCGGGACGCGCCCCGGCCCCCGCCGCCGAGCGGCGGCAGGGGCACGGAGACGTGGGGTGGCACGGTCAGGCGTTGTTGCCGTTGTTGCCGTTGTTGCCGTTGTTGTTGTTCACGTTGTCGTTCAGGTTGTTGTTGTTGAGGTTGTTGTTCGAGTTGTTGTTGTTCACGTTGTTGTTCAGGTTGTTGTTGCTCATGTGGATTCCTCTCGTGGAGCGGTACTGCCCTGTAGCAGCGGATTCAGCTTGGCCACGAGGGCTATATCCGAGCCATACGGAGCGAGCCGGGGCATTGACAAGCCCTATAGGGGCGTCATAGCGGCGGTGCCGAGCCTGTTCGCATCCACTCGATCACCCTGCTCCGGAAGAGAGACCCCTCATGACTGCGACCGGCACCGACGCCCGCATCCGGAAAGTCGTCATCCTCGGTGGCGGTACCGCCGGCTGGATGACCGCCTCCTACCTCGGCAAGGCCCTTCAGGGCACTGTGGACATCACGGTGCTGGAGGCCCCGGCGATTCCACGCATCGGTGTCGGCGAGGCGACGGTCCCCAACCTGCACCGGGCGTTCTTCGACTTCCTCGGCATCAACGAGGACGAGTGGATGCGGGAGTGCAACGCCAGCTTCAAGATGGCGGTCCGCTTCGTGAACTGGCGCACCGGCGGCGAGGGCGAGGCCGGCGCCCGCGAGCTGGAGGCGGGCGGCCCGGACCACTTCTACCACCCCTTCGGCCTGCTCCCGGACTACGACCAGACCCCGCTCTCGCACTACTGGTTCAAGCGCAAGCACGAGGGCCTGACCACCGAGCCCTTCGACTACGCCTGCTTCCGCGAGCCGCCCGTCATGGACGCGCTGAAGTCCCCGCGCTGGATGGACGGCCGCCCGGCCACCCGCTACGCCTGGCACTTCGACGCGGCCCTCGTCGCCGACTTCCTCAGAAGATTCGCGACCGAGAAGCTCGGGGTCCATCACATCCAGGACGAGATGACCGAGGTCGAGAAGGACGAGCGCGGCTTCGTCACGGCCCTGCACACCAAGGAGGGCCGCACCCTCGACGCCGACCTCTTCGTGGACTGCTCCGGCTTCCGCGGCCTGCTGATCAACCAGGCCATGGGCGAGCCGTTCATCGACATGAGCGACCACCTCCTGTGCGACAGCGCGGTGGCCACCGCCGTCCCGCACGACGACGCCGCCAACGGCATCGAGCCGTACACCTCGGCCATCGCGATGAAGTCGGGCTGGACCTGGAAGATCCCGATGCTGGGCCGCTTCGGCACCGGCTACGTCTACTCCAGCAAGTTCGCCACGCAGGACGAGGCCACCGAGGAGTTCTGCAAGCTCTGGAACCTCGACCCGGAGACGACGAAGTTCAACCACGTCCGCTTCCGCGTCGGCCGCAACGAGCGCGCCTGGGTCAAGAACGTCGTCAGCATCGGCCTGTCCTCCGCCTTCCTGGAGCCGCTGGAGTCGACCGGCATCTACTTCATCACCGCCGCGATCTACCAGCTCGCCAAGCACTTCCCGGACCGCAACTTCACCCCGGCCCTCACCGACGCGTTCAACCGCGAGATCGAGGTGATGTTCGACGACACCCGCGACTTCATCCAGGCGCACTTCTACTACGCCCCGCGCAACGACACCCCGTTCTGGCAGGCCAACAAGGAGCTCACGCTCCCGAAGAACATCCAGGAGAAGATCTCCGCGTACAAGGCGGGCCTGCCGATCAACTCGCCGATCACCGACGAGTCCACGTACTACGGCAACTTCGAGGCCGAGTTCCGCAACTTCTGGACCAACGGCAGCTACTACTGCATCTTCGCCGGCCTCGGCCTGGAGCCGGACGCGCCGCTGCCCTCCCTCGCGCACAAGCCGGAGTCGGTCGCCGGAGCCGAGCCGCTGTTCAACACGGTCAAGCGCCAGCAGCAGAACCTGCTGGAGACCCTGCCCAGCACCTACGACTACCTGCGCCAGCTGCACGGCAAGCAGTAGTCCGTCCCCCGCACGGCCCGGCCGCCCGGATCCCCCCCTCCGGCCGGCCGGGCCGTGCTGCTCCCGGCTTGCGCAGCAGCCCGCAACCTCTCCACTCAGGAGCCCGACATGCCCGAAGCAGTGCCTCACACGCCGGCCGCGGAGGCCGACATACGGCCGTTCATGGCCGGCTTCCCGACCGGGGTCACCGTACTGACCACCCTCGACGAGGACGCCGAACCCCGTGGGATGACCTGCAGCTCGCTCGCGAGCGTCGCCCTGTCCCCGGCCACCGTCATGGTCGGCGTCCGCACCGCCAGCCCCACCCTCGAAGCCATCCTGACCGCGGGACAGTTCGCCATCAACCTGCTCCACGAGCAGGCCCGCGCCACCTCCGACCTCTTCGCCTCGGCCACCGCCGACCGCTTCGGCCTCACCGAGTGGCGGCTGCCGCTGGGCGCCGCCGGTCCGCACCTGACGGCCGACGCCCACGCCACCGCCGACTGCTGGGTCATCCGTACGATGCCCTTCGGCGACCACACGGCCGTCTTCGCCCTCGTCGAGCGCGTCACCCTGCGCGAGACCGCCGGTGCACCGCTGCTCTACGGACTGCGGCAGTACGCCGCCTGGTCCGACGCCGTCCGGGAAGGAGCCGGCCATGGCCGCCACGCCTGATCCACTGCCCGCCGTCCTGCTCGCCGTACCCGCCGTGATCCTGGCGTGCCGGGCGGGCGCGAGCCTGGTCCGGCGCTTCGGCCAGCCGGCCGTCATCGGCGAGATAGCCACCGGCATCCTGCTCGGGCCCTCGCTGCTCGGCTGGCTCTGGCCCGCCTCGCAGGCCTGGCTCTTCCCCTCCTCCGTGATCCCCTTCACCGGGATGCTCGGCAACATCGGCCTGCTCGCCTTCATGTTCCTCGTCGGCCTGGAGCTCGACCTGGGGGCGCTGCGCGGCCACAGCCGCACCGCCTTCGGGGTCAGCGGGGCGAGCATCGCCCTGCCGCTCGCGCTGGGCGTCCCGCTGGCCCTCGGCCTGTACGCGGGCTACGCCCCCGACGGCGTCGGCCGGCTGCCGTTCGTCCTGTTCGTCGCCGTCTCCGTCAGCGTCACCGCCTTCCCGGTACTCGCCCGGATCCTCACCGACCGCGGGATGTACGCCACCCCGACCGGGGCGCTCGCGATGGCCTGCGCGGCCGTCGACGACGTGGCCGCCTGGTGCCTGCTCGCCGTGGTCGTCGCCGTCACCACCAGCAGCTCGGCGATGGGCGCGGTGGTCACCGCGGCGCTGACCGTCGGCTTCGTGGTGCTGATGCTCAAGGTCGTACGTCCGCTGCTCGCGCGGATCGTGGCCCGCGCGACGGAGGACGGCGCGGGCGCCGACTCAGGCTCCGGCTCCGGCTCCGACCCGGTCTCCGGCTCCGGCCACCGCGACGGCATCCTCCTCGCCGTGCTCTTCAGCGGCCTGTGCCTGGCCGCGCTGGCCACCGACCGGATCGGGATCCACGCCCTGTTCGGCGCCTTCCTCTTCGGCGTCGTCACCCCGCGGGGCAACCCGCACGTCGCCCGCTCCGCCGGGCGGCTGCGCGCGGTCACGATGCCGCTGCTGCTCCCGCTGTTCTTCGTGCACACCGGGCTGAAGACGGACCTGGCGCTGCTGGCCGCCGATCCCGTGCAGTGGCTGTGGGCGGGCGCGGTGCTCGCCGTGGCGGTGGGCGGGAAGTGGGGCGGGTCGGCGCTCGCGGCGCGCGCCACCGGACGGCCGTGGCCGCAGGCGATGACGCTGGGAGCGCTGATGAACTGCCGGGGCCTGACGGAGCTGGTCGTGCTCAACATCGGCCTGGAGCTGGGGGTGATCGGCCCGAAGCTGTTCACCATGCTGGTCCTGATGGCGCTGGTGACCACGGCGATCACGGCCCCGGCCGTGGACCGGCTGGAACGGCGCCGCATGAAGGTGGAGTTCCCGCAGCTGACGGTGGTCCCGGACGCGCAGCCGGAGCCGCAGCAGGAGCGGGAGCGGGAACAGACACCGCAGCAGGTGCCGCAACTGACCCGGACCTGACCACGGCTGATGGTGGCCGCGCGGATCGACCCGTACCCGCCGAACCGTCCCCTCCCGGACGGAAGGCACGGGCAGATCCGGCGCGGCCACCAGAGCACGGCGGGGCGCGGACTCGTGGCCCGCGCCCTCCCCCGAATACGCCGTGGTACCACTGTGCCTGTTCGGCATATGCTCCAGCGGGCCGGAGGGCATCGTCTTGGTGCCTTGCGGGAACACGAGGGGTTTACGAACAGCCACAGGCCGGGACGAATATGCACATGCCAGCGGATGCTTCCTCCTCTCCACGGGGCCACCGGCTGAGCCCTGCCGCCCTGGAGCTCTACGCCTACGCGGTCGAGCGGCACTCCTTCACGGCGGCCGAGGCGACCGCCGCCCTCGGGTCCCCGGCCGATCCCGCGGTCACCGAGCTCACCTCGGCCCACCTGCTCCAACGGCTCCCGGACGGCGCCGCAGACGGTGGGGGCGCCGAGCGGTGGAGCGCCGTGTCCCCCCGCGCCGCCGCCGTCCGTTCACTGGCCCCGCTGGCGCTGCGCGCACGCGAGACCCACGACGAGATGGACCGCCTGCGCGGCCTGCTGGAAACCCTGGTCCCGGCGTACGAGGCGGCCACCGTACGGCGCGAACTGGAGCGGGCGGACGTGCTGGAGCTGATCACCGACCCCGCCGCCATCCACGAGCTGATCGGGCAGCTGACCGCCTCGGCCGAGCAGGAGGTGCTGACCTCCCACCCCGGCGGCGGCCGCCCCACCCGGGTCCTGGAACAGGCCATCGGCCGGGACGAGTCGCTCCTGGGCCGGGGAGTGCGGATGCGCACGATCTACCAGCACACCGCCCGCTACTCGCGCCCGACGGCCGCGTACGTGGAACGGATCGCGGCCAAAGGAGGGCAGGTCCGTACCCTCGGCGACGGTCTGATGCGGATGATCCTCATCGACCAGCACACCGGGATCATGGCCGTCCGCGACGACGTGGCCGCCGCACTGGTGGTGCGCGAGCCGAACGTCGTCAACTTCATGGTGCACGCCTTCGAACGCTCCTGGGTCGAGGCGGAGCCCTTCGCCACGACGGTCGGCCCGGACCAGGCCCGGTCCATCTCCGACGAACTGCGCCAGACCATCGTCCGGCTCCTGGCGGAGGGGCTGGAGGACAAGGTCATCGCCCGCCGGCTGGGCATGTCGGAGCGCACCTGTCAGCGCCACATCGCGGAAGTCATGCGCGCCGTGGGGGCCAAGTCCCGTTTCCAGGCGGGCTTCCTGCTGTCGGCGGCGGCATCCGCCGCGGCCGCTGCCCCTGCCTCCACGCCGGACCCGGACCCGCACCCGGACCCGGACCCGCTCAGAGCTCCGGGAGCAGCTTCCCCCGACGGGACAGCAGGAACCGCTTGAACTCCGCCACGGGCGGCGTGTCCGGATGCCCGTCGAGCCAGGCCACGCCGATCTCCCGGGCCGCGCGCGGAGCCGTCACGGTCAGCTCGACCACGCCCGGCCGGGGCACCGCGGGCGGCGGCAGCAGGGCCACCCCCAGGCCCGCGGCGACGAGGCCGCGCAGGGTCTCCGCCTCCTCGCCCTCGAACGCCACCCGGGGCGAGAACCCGGCCTCGGCGCACAGGTCGTCGGTGATCCGGCGCAGGCCGTAGCCGGGCTCCAGGGTCACGAAGGTCTCCTCCGCGGCCTCGGCGAGGCGGATCCGCTTGCGCCCCGCGAGCCGGTGGTCGTCCGGGACCACGAGCCGCAGCCGCTGCTCGTCGAGCCGGCGGGCCACCAGGTCGGGGGCGTCGGGCACCGGCGAGGTCAGGCACAGGTCGAGCTCGCCGGCGCGCAGCCGCTCCAACATGGCCTCGCCGTAGTTCTGGACGAGGGAGAAGCGCACGCCCGGATGGTCGGCGCGGAAGGCCCGGATCAGCCCGGGCACGGTCTCGGGCCCCAGGGTGTGCAGGAAGCCGAAGGCCACTTTCCCGAAAGCCGGGTCCGCGTCCTGCTGTACGGATTCGGCGGCGCGGGCGATCTCGGCGAGCGAGTCCTGCGCCGAGGCCAGGAAGGTCCGGCCCGCCGTGGTCAGGGCGACCGTACGGCCCTTGCGGGCGAACAGCGTGACGCCGAGGTCCTGTTCGAGCCGGACCATGGCCCGGGACAGGGTGGACTGCGGTACGCCCAGCTCGTGCGCGGCGCGGGTGACGTGCTCGTGCCGGGCCACGGCGACGAAGTACGCGAGGCGGGGGGCCAGCACCCGTGTCACTGCCATGTCTTCTTCGTAACGGTTCATCGACATACGACCCTCTGAGCTGGGGTGATGCATCAGTGGATCGATTATCTCGATTCTGTGCATTGGACGCATGAAAAACGGCGGCCTACCGTTTTCCCATGCCTCCCGCTCATACCGGGGCGCCCGTCATCGCGGGTGCCTCCACCTCGTCGTCTCCTGCACCGGCGCTCGAAGCCCACTCCCCCGGCCGCCCCGGCTACCGCCGCCTGAGCCTCGCGCTCTTCGCCGCCGGACTGGCCACCTTCGCCCTCCTCTACTCCACCCAGGCACTGCTGCCCGCGATCTCCGAGGACTTCGGGGTGACGGCGGGTCAGGCCAGCTGGACGGTGTCCGCGGCCACCGGGGCGCTCGCGCTGTTCGTCCTGCCGCTCAGCGCCCTGTCCGAGCGGTTCGGCCGGACCCGGATGATGACCTGCTCGATGGCGGTGGCGGTCGGGGTCGCCCTCCTCGTGCCCCTCGCGCCGAACCTGGAGTGGCTGGTCGCCCTGCGCGCCGTCCAGGGCGCGGCGATCGCCGGCATCCCCGCCTCCGCGATGGCGTACCTGGCCGAGGAGGTCAAGCCGAAGGCCCTGGTCGCCGCGATCGGCCTGTTCGTCGCCGGCAATTCCATCGGCGGCATGAGCGGCCGCCTCGTCACCGGCTGGGCGGCGCAGGCCTGGGGCTGGCGGGCGGCCCTGTTCACGGTCGGCGCGCTGTCCCTGGTGTGCGCGGTGGCCTTCCGCGTCCTGCTCCCCCGGGCCCGATTCTTCCGCCCGGCCTCGCTGAACCCGCGCGCGGTGCGGCGTACCGTCTCCGGCCACCTGCGCGACCCGCTGCTGCTGCGCCTGTACGGGATCGGCGCGCTGTTCATGACCGTGTTCGGCGCCGTGTACACCGTCATCGGCTACCGCCTGGTGGAGGAGCCGTTCTCCCTCGGGCAGGGGGTGATCGGCTCGATCTTCCTGATCTACCTGGTGGGTACGGTCTCCTCCGCGGCCGCCGGCCGGCTGGTGGGCCGCCTGGGCCGCCGCGGCGCGCTCTACCTGGCGGTCACCACCACCGCGCTGGGCCTGCTGTGCTCGCTCTCGCAGTCGCTGGCGGTGATCCTGCTGGGCCTGGTCCTGATCACGGCGGGGTTCTTCGCGGGGCACGCCGTGGCCTCGGCGGCGGTGAGCCGCACGGCGCAGACGGGCCGCGCGCAGGCCTCCGCGCTCTACCAGTCGGCGTACTACCTGGGCTCCAGCGCCGGCGGCACCCTGGGCGCCCTCGCCTACCACTGGGCGGGCTGGGCGGCCACGACCGGCATCGCCCTGCTCGCGGTGCTCGGCGTCGTCTCGATCACCCTGTACGGGTCCCACGCGGCGCGAGCCGCACGGTTCGCCCTCCCGGCTGCGACTGTCAGAGCCGTCCGGTAGTTTCCGAAGCATCGGTTCTAGCAGGGGGCGACGGACATGACGGATCTGGCGACGGCCAATGACCTCGACGCGGCGATGGACCGCCACCGCGTCGAACTGACCGGCTACTGCTACCGGATGCTCGGCTCCTCCTTCGACGCCGAGGACGCGGTGCAGGACACGTACATCCGTGCCTGGCGCGCGTACGAGAAGTTCGAGGGCCGCTCCTCGCTGCGCTCGTGGCTGTACCGGATCGCCACGAACGTCTGCCTGGACCTGCTGAACGCGGGGAACAAGCGGGCCCGCCCGATGGACCTGACCGCCCCGCAGCACCAGGCCTCGGCCGTGCTGAGCGAGCGGCCCGAGGTGACCTGGCTGGAGCCGGTCCCCGACGGCCGGGTGCTGCCGCAGACCGCCGACCCGGCGGAGATGGCCCTCGCGAAGGAGTCCGTACGGCTCGCCTTCGTGGCGGCGCTCCAGCACCTGCCGGCCAAGCAGCGGGCCGTGCTGATCCTGCGCGAGGTGCTGGCCTGGAAGGCCGACGAGGTCGCCGCGCTGCTGGAGACCACCGTGGCCTCCGTGAACAGCGCCCTCCAGCGTGCCCGGGCCACCCTGGCCGGCCGGGGGCTGCGCGAGAGCGACCCGGCGGACCCGCTGGACGCGCAGCAGGCCAGGCTGCTGGAGCAGTACCTCTCGGCCTTCGAGGCGTACGACATCTCGCGCCTGACCACGCTGCTGCACGAGGACGCGGTGCTGTCGATGCCGCCGTTCGACCTCTGGCTGCGGGGCCACGAGGACATCGCGGCCTGGCACCTCAACCAGGGCATCGGCTGCAAGGGCTCCCGCCTGATCCCGACGACGGCGAACGGCCTGCCGGCCTTCGGCCAGTACCGCCCGCGGGAAGACGGGAAGCCGGGCCACGTCCCGTGGGCACTCCAGGTTTTGGAGATCTCAGACGGCAAGATCGTCGGGCTCAACGCCTTCCTCGACACCGCCCGCTGGTTCCCCCTCTTCGACCTCCCCGAGCAACTCGACGAGCCCGACGAGGTGCAGCAGGGCGCGTAGCGCGGGCGCGACCCCGACCACCCGCAACGCCCGCCCCCGCGCGACCAGCCGCAACCGCGCGAGCACCTCGACGGCGGCCAGCCCGGGCGCGGTAACGGCGCCGGCGTCGCACACCACGGCCCCGGCCCCGGCCTCATAGAGCCGGGCGAGCCGCGCGCACAACAGCGCTACGTCCTGTTCGGCGGGACTGGGCCCGGGCAGCACGAGTCGAGTGATCTCCACGAGGGGATGACTTCCTCACGGCCGGGAACTCATCGGCGCCGGGCGGTCCCGTCAGGGGGTGGGGAACGTGGAGGTGTCGATCTGGAGACCGAAGGGCGCCGGGAGGTGGAAGGCGTCGCCGAACTTGCCGGCTTGGATCACCCGGTACACACCGTCCGTCGGCTCGCCGTACAGCGTCACGGTGGGCCCGCCGGGCGCGAATGAGTCGATGAGGAGGTACAGCGGTACGCCGGCGTGGGCGTACCCCCTGGCCTTCGCGATGCGGTCATGCGAGGCGTTCGACGGGGAGGTCACTTCCACTACGAGTTCTGCCGCAGCGGCGGGCACGTAGTGCTCGGACTCCGAAAGCAGGTCGCTGGCCATGACCAGCAGATCCGGGATGAACATTCCCTTACGGGACGGAATGGCGACGCTCTGCACCTGATAGATGCCCCACTCTTCCGGAATGACCGAGTACAGCTTGCGCTGGACCGTCTCTGTGATGCTGTTGTGTGCGTTGGCGGGCGTCGGTGCCACGGTGATGATCCCCTCGATGATCTCCACCTTGCAGCCCTCCGGCCAGTCCGTCTCCTCCCAGAGGTGGACAAGGCCCTCCCAGCTATCGCCGTTGACCGGCTCGTGCTGGACCGTGAGTGCGCTCATGGTGTGCTCCTCAAGCTGTTGGCACCGGTCCCAGCATGCCGAACGGGACCGGCGGAGGTCCACCGGTCCCGTTCAGTCAGACGGGTGAGCGCAGGTCAGGCGATGCGGTCCAGCACGATCGGGGTGGCGGAGAAGGCCGTGCCCGCCGGGGCGACGTCGTACGCGCCCTCCAGGGAGGCCAGGGCGTAGTCGAACTTCTCCGGGGTGTCCGTGTGCAGGGTCATCAGCGGCTGGCCCGCGGTCACCGTGTCGCCCGGCTTCGCGTGGAGCTCGATGCCCGCGCCCGCCTGGACGGGGTCCTCCTTGCGGGCGCGGCCCGCGCCGAGCCGCCAGGCGCCGACGCCCACCGCGTACGCGTCCAGGCGGGTCAGGACGCCCGACGCCGAGGCGGTGACCACGTGCTGCTCGCGGGCCACGGGCAGCGCCGCGTCCGGGTCGCCGCCCTGGGCGGCGATCATCCGGCGCCACACGTCCATCGCGGAGCCGTCGGCCAGGGCCTTCTCCGGGTCGGCGTCCTTGATGCCCGCGGCGTCCAGCATCTCCCGGGCCAGGGCCAGGGTCAGCTCGACGACGTCGGAGGGGCCGCCACCGGCCAGGACCTCGACGGACTCGCGGATCTCCAGCGCGTTGCCCGCGGTGAGGCCCAGCGGGGTGGACATGTCGGTCAGCAGCGCGACCGTCTTGACCCCGTGGTCCGTGCCCAGGCCGACCATCGTGGAGGCCAGCTCACGGGCGTCCTCGATGGTCTTCATGAAGGCGCCGGTGCCGACCTTCACGTCCAGGACCAGCGAGCCCGTGCCCTCGGCGATCTTCTTGGACATGATCGAGGAGGCGATCAGCGGGATGGCCTCGACGGTGCCCGTCACATCGCGCAGCGCGTACAGCTTCTTGTCCGCCGGGGCCAGGCCGTCGCCCGCCGCGCAGATGACAGCGCCCGTGGTGTCCAGGACGTGCAGCATCTCCTCGTTGGAGAGCAGCGCACGCCAGCCGGGGATGGACTCCAGCTTGTCCAGGGTGCCGCCGGTGTGGCCGAGCCCGCGGCCGGACAGCTGCGGTACGGCGGCGCCGCAGGCCGCGACCAGCGGGGCGAGCGGCAGCGTGATCTTGTCGCCGACGCCGCCGGTGGAGTGCTTGTCGGCGGTGGGGCGCGAGAGGGAGTCGAAGTTCATGCGCTCGCCGCTCGCGATCATCGCGGCGGTCCAGCGGGCGATCTCCGCGCGGTTCATGCCGTTCAGCAGGATGGCCATGGCCAGCGCCGACATCTGCTCGTCGGCGACGACACCGCGGGTGTACGCGTCGATGACCCAGTCGATCTGCTCGGGGCTCAGCTCGCCGCGATCGCGCTTGGTACGGATGACGGAGATGACGTCCATGTGGTGCTTCCTTCTACGCGCATAGAGAGAGGGGGGTGGTACGGGAGGGAGGGAAGGGGGACGGCCCTCCGCCCGGCAGGGCGAAGGGCCGTCGGTACGGCTATCTCAAGTGGTCGGGCCCGAAGGCCTGGGGCAGCATCTGCGCCAGCGTGAGGATCCCGTCGGGGGTCTCCACCAGCAGCTCGGGGCCGCCGAATTCGTACAGGAGCTGTCGGCAGCGCCCGCAGGGGACGAGTACGTCGCCCTTGCCGTCGACGCAGGTGAAGTGCGTCAGGCGGCCGCCGCCCGTGGCCTGGAGGGAGGAGACCAGGCCGCACTCGGCGCACAGGCCGAGCCCGTAGCTCGCGTTCTCCACGTTGCAGCCGACAACCACGCGGCCGTCGTCGACGAGCGCGGCGACACCGACCGGGAAGCCCGAGTAGGGGGCGTACGCCCGGGACATGGCGTCCCGGGCGGCCTCCCGCAGGGCCTCCCAATCGGGGCTGAGCGCCGTCGTCACTTGCCCTGGCCCTTGCGGTACGGCATGCCGTCCGCCTTCGGCATCCGCAGCCGCTGCGAGGAGAGCGCGAGCACCAGCAGCGTCGTCACGTACGGGGCCGCGTCCACGAACTGGCTCGGCACCGAGTCGGTGAGGGCGTACCAGAGGAAGAGCAGCCCGGCGAAGACCGCCGCGATGCCCGCCTGGACGTACTTCTTCTTGTAGAGCTGCCAGGCCGCGACCAGGACCAGGACGATCGCGATCAGCAGCAGCATCGCGTGGACGTTCTCCGCGCCGCCGCGCAGCTTGAGGCTGTCGACGAAGCCGAACAGGCCGGCGCCCAGCGCCATGCCGCCCGGCATCCAGTTACCGAAGATCATCGCGGCGAGACCGATGTAACCGCGGCCGCCGGTCTGGCCCTCCTGGTAGATCGGGCTGGCGACGAGCGACAGGAACGCACCGCCGAGGCCGGCGAGGCCGCCGGAGACGATCACGGCGATGTACTTGTACTTGTAGACGTTGACGCCGAGGGACTCCGCGGCGATCGGATTCTCGCCGCAGGAGCGCAGCCGCAGGCCGAAGGTGGTGCGCCACAGCACCCACCAGGTGCCGGGGATGAGCAGCAGCGCGACGACGGTCAGCAGGGACAGGCCGGTGACCAGGCCGCCGACGAGGCCGGCGAGGTCGGAGACGAAGAACCAGTGTTTGCCCTGCAGGGTCGCCATCCAGTCGGACAGCCCTGGCACGGTGATCTTGTAGATCTCCTCGACGCGCGGGGACTGCTTGGAGGAGCCGCCCGGGGCGTCGGCGAACGTGAAGTTCGACAGGTACTGGGTGAAGCCCAGCGCCAGGATGTTGACGGCCACACCGGAGACGATGTGGTTGACGTTGAAGGTGACCGTGATGATCGCGTGCAGCAGGCCGCCGATGGCGCCGCCGATGACGCCGGCGATGACGCCGGTCCACGGACCCCACTGGTAGCCGGCCCAGGCACCGAACCAGGTGCCGAGGATCATCATGCCTTCGAGGCCGATGTTGACGACGCCCGCGCGCTCGGCCCACAGGCCGCCGAGGCCGGCGAGGCCGATCGGGACGGCGAGGGAGAGGGCGCCGGAGACCTGGCCGATCGAGGTCAGGTCGTTGGCGCCGGAGATCAGCCGGACCACCGAGACCAGCGCGAGGCCGGCCGCGAGGATGATCATGATCCAGGGCAGGGTCAGCTTCTTGCGGCCGCTGGACTTCTTGGGTGCGGCGCTCGTGGCGGAAACGGTGCTGGTGCTCACGCCGCGACCTCCTTATCGGTCTTGATGGCGTGGCCTGCGGCCAGTTCCTCGCCGACCTTCTGCTGCTGGCGTCGGACGCCGTAGCGGCCGACGAGTTCGTACGAGACGACGACCGCGATCACGATCAGGCCCTTCATGATCGTGCCGATCTCCTTCGCGTACCCGGCCTGGTCGAGCGAGGCCGAGGCCTTGTCGATGAAGGCCATCAGGAACGCGGCGAAGAGCATGCCGACCGGGCTGTTGCGTCCGAGCAGCGCGATGGTGATGCCGGTGAAGCCGACACCGACCGGGAAGGCCAGGTTGTACGTGTGGGTCTCGCCCAGGAGCTGCGGCATGCCGGCGAGGCCGGCGACGGCTCCGGAGATGAGCATCGCGGTGACGATCATCTTCTTGGCGTCCACGCCGGAGGCCTGCGCGGCGGACTCGCTGGCGCCGGTGGCGCGCAGGTCGAAGCCGAAGCGGGTCCGGTTGAGGACGAACCAGTAGACGATGCCGAGGGCGAACGCCACGAAGGTGAAGCCGTAGATCTCCAGGCCGTCGCCCAGCGACATGGCCGGGAACCAGCCGGACTCCGGGATCTCGCCGGTGGTCAGGTCGTTGGAGCCGGCCGGCTGGACGCCGAGGTTCTTCGGCAGGATCAGCCAGGCGATCATGCTGGTCGCGATGGCGTTCAGCATGATCGTGGAGACGACCTCGCTGACGCCGCGCTTGGCCTTCAGGACGCCGGCGATGCCGGCCCAGGCGGCGCCGACCAGCATCGCGACGACGATGATCAGCAGGATGTGCAGCGGGCCGGGCAGCGTCACGGACGCACCGACGACCGCGGACACCATCGCCGCGAAGCGGTACTGGCCGTCGACGCCGATGTTGAAGAGGTTCATCCGGAAGCCGATGGCCACGGCCAGGGCCGCCAGGTAGTACGTACCGGCCTGGTTGACGATGAGGACCTGGACGTCCTCGTAGCCGGCGTTCTCCACCATCAGGCGCAGGGGCTCGATCGGGTCGATGCCCGTCGCCCCCAGCACGATCATGGTCAGCAGGAAGGCGCTGACCAGCGCGAGCACGGGCCCGGCGATGCCGAGGATCAGCCGGTCCTTGTCGAATTTCTTCATCGGGCCTCGTCCTCCGTGGGGTCGGTACCAGCGTCGGCACCGGCGGCGGAGTGGTTGTCGGGTGCTTCCAGGTGCCCCGAGGCGGCGCCCGTCATGGCGGTGCCGAGTTCCTCGGGGGTGACGGTCGCGGGGTCGGCGTCCGCGACCAGGCGGCCGCGGTAGATGACGCGCAGGGTGTCGGACAGGCCGATCAGCTCGTCCAGGTCCGCGGAGATCAGGAGCACGGCCAGGCCCTCGCGACGGGCCTCGCGGATCGCGTCCCAGATCTGCGCCTGCGCACCGACGTCCACACCACGGGTGGGGTGGGCGGCGATGAGGAACTTCGGGTTGTGGCTCATCTCCCGGCCGACGATCAGCTTCTGCTGGTTGCCGCCGGAGAGCGAGGCCGCGGTGACCTCGATGCCGGGCGTGCGGACGTCGTACTCGCGCACGATCCGCTCGGTGTCCTTGCGGGCGGCCTTCGTGTCGAGGATGCCGCGCTTGGAGTTGGGAGCCTCGGTGACGTGGCCCAGGATGCGGTTCTCCCACAGGGAGGACTCCAGCAGCAGGCCGTGCCGGTGGCGGTCCTCCGGGATGTACCCGATGCCGCCCGTGCGGCGCTCGCGCACCGGGGCCTTGGTGATGTCCCGGCCGTCCAGCGTGATCACGCCCGCGTCGGCGGAGTTCATGCCCATGAGGGCTTCGATCAGCTCGGTCTGGCCGTTGCCCTCGACACCGGCGATGCCGAGGATCTCGCCCTTGTGGATGGTGAAGGTGACGTCGTCCAGCAGGAGGCGGCCGGCTTCGACGTGCTCGCGGAGGGTGGAGTCCTCCGGGGCCTGGCGCACCAGGATCTCCGGCTCCGCGCCGACGGAGTCGCTCGCAGCGAGGGTCAGGCCCTCCACCTTCAGCATCGGGACGTCCGTCACGGTCGACTCGCGGGTCTCCGGCGAGGGCAGTTCCGCGCCGACCATCAGCTCGGCGAGCTGCTTGGTGGTGGCGGTCTTCGGGTCGGCGGTGCCGACCGTGGTGCCGCGCCGGATGACGGTGATGTCGTCGGCGACCTTCAGCACCTCGCCGAGCTTGTGCGAGATGAAGATGACGGTCAGGCCCTCGGCCTTGAGCTCGCGCAGGTTGTCGAAGAGCGCGTCGACCTCCTGCGGCACGAGCACCGCGGTCGGCTCGTCGAGGATGAGGATCTTGGCGCCGCGGTAGAGGACCTTGAGGATCTCCACGCGCTGCCGGTCGGCGACACCGAGGTCCTCGACCAGCGCGTCGGGACGCACGCCGAGGCCGTACGCGTCCGAGATCTCCTTGATCTTCTTACGGGCCTTCGCGCCGATGCCGTACAGCTTCTCGCCGCCGAGGACCACGTTCTCCAGGACGGTGAGGTTGTCGGCCAGCATGAAGTGCTGGTGCACCATGCCGATGCCGCGGGCGATGGCGTCGCCGGGGCTGTGGAAGGCGACCTGCTCCCCGTCGATGGCGATGGTGCCCTCGTCCGGCTTCTGCATGCCGTAGAGGATCTTCATCAGGGTCGACTTGCCGGCGCCGTTCTCGCCGATCAAGGCATGGACCGTGCCCTTGCGGACGGTGATCGCGATGTCCTTGTTGGCGACGACGCCGGGGAAGCGCTTGGTGATGCCGTGCAGTTCTACGGCGGGGGGCGGGCTGGACGCGTTGATGACGCACTCTCCTTGGCGCGGAGGAGCCGGAGGCGGGGCAAGGGACAGGACGGATCGGCCGGGCGGGTGGGCGGGAGCAGGACGGTATCGCGTCCACGACGCCTCTACGCGCGTAGCACTGTCTAAAGTGAAAACTTGCGGCCAACTGGCCACACAAGACGGACTTTGACCCTGTGGAACGCGGCTCGGGGCCCGGGAGCGATTGAGACCGCTACCCGGACCCCGGAGACCACGAACCAGTCGTCGGACGAAACCTTACGGCGCGGTCTTGACGGTGATCTTCTTGGCGATGATGTCGGCCTTGGCCTTCTCCACCGCGGCGATGACGTCGGTCATCTTCTTGTACTCGGGGTTGGAGTCGGCCAGGCCGACGCCGTCCTTGTCCAGGCCGTAGCGGATCTCACCGGTCTGCGGCTTGCCGTCCTGGACCGACTTGATCAGGTTGAAGACGGACTGCGAGACCTGCTTGGTGACCGAGGTCAGGATGTGGTCCTTGTACTTCGACAGACCGGCCTGGTTGTACTGGTCGGAGTCGACGCCGATGGCCCACTTGCCCTTGGCCGCGGTGGCCTCGATGGCACCGGTGCCGGCCAGACCGGCGGCCGCGTAGACCACGTCGGCGCCACCGTCGAGCTGGCCCTGCGCGGTGGCCTTGCCGAGGTCGGGCTTGGAGAAGCCGTCGAAGTTCGGGGGCTGCGTCAGGTACTGGGTGAGCACCTTGGCGTTCGGGTTGGTGTCCTTGACGCCCTGGACGAAGCCCGCCTCGAACTTCTTGATCAGCGGAACCTCGACACCGCCGATGAAGCCGACCGTGCCGGTCTTCGAGACCTTGGCGGCGGCGACGCCGGCCAGGTAGGAGCCCTGCTCCTCGTTGAAGACCAGGTTCGCGACGTTCTTGTCGACCACCGAGGTGTCGTCGATGATGCCGAACGTGGTGTTCGGGAACTTCGGCGCGACCTTCTTGATGGCCGGGGCGTAGGCGAAGCCGACGCCGATGACCGGGTTGTTGCCCTTGCGGGCCAGCTCGGTGAGGCGCTGGACCTTGTCGGCCTCGCCCTCACCGTCGGTGGGCTCCGCCTCGGCGCCCTTGACCTTCAGCTCCTTCTCGGCGAGCTGGAGACCCTCGTAGGCGGCGTCGTTGAACGACTGGTCTCCGCGGCCGCCGACGTCGTACGCGAGGGCGACGGACGCCTCCTTGTTGTCGGAGGCGGCGTCCGAGGACTTCTTACCGCCACAGGCGGTGGCCGAGAGGGCCAGCGCCGCGGACGCGATGCCCACGGTGGCGATCCTGGTGATCCGGCGCAAGGGGAGGCTCCTTCAAAACCTGACCGAAGCGCCACGACCGGCGCTGGTTTCGCGGCGATCGTAACGCGCGTAGATGTCAGTTAAAGGCCCGTTCATGAGTCGTTATCGGATCGTCGCGAACCAGACAGTGACCGACCGGTAACTCCTCACGTGCCCAGCCCTTGTGTACCAAGGGCTGGACACGTCCGTCGCCGGACGCTCGGATGTTGTACCGACTTTTACCGGCCGACCCGCGCACGCCGCGCGTCGAGGCGTCCCTCACCGCTTCCGTCCAGCAGCGCGGCGGCCGTGAAGAACTCCACGCCGACCCCGATCGCGGACTCGTCCACGTCGAAGTCGCCCCGGTGCAGGTCCCCCTTGGCGGTGTCACCGGGCGTACGGACACCGAGGCGGGCCATGGCCCCGGGCACGTGCTCCAGGTACCAGGAGAAGTCCTCCCCGCCCAGGCTCTGCTCGGTGTCCTCGACCGACTCGGCGCCGAGCCGCGCCCCCATCGCCTCGCGCAGCAGTTCGGTGACCACCGGGTCGTTGACGACCGGCGGCACACCGCGCACGTAGGTGATTTCGGACTTCGCCCGGTGCAGCGAGGCGATCTCGTCGATCGCCGCGTGGATCTGGTCCGGGGCCTCGTGCCAGGCGTTCAGGTCCAGGCACCGGATGGTTCCGGACAGCTCCGCGTGCATCGGGATGACGTTGCAGGCGTGCCCGGCCTCGATGCGGCCCCAGGTGACCGACATCCCCGAGCGGGCGTCCATCCGGCGCGACAGCACGGCCGGCAGGTCCACGGCGAGCCGGGCGGCCGCGGTCACCAGGTCGGTGGTCAGGTGCGGCCGGGCGGTGTGCCCGCCGGGTCCGGCGAGGGCGACCTCCAGCCGGTCGCAGGCCGAGGTGATGGGGCCGGGGCGCAGCCCGATCCGCCCCGCGTCGACCCGGGGGTCGCAGTGGACCGCGACGATCCGGCCCACGCCGTCCAGCACCCCGGACTCGATGGCCTCGGCGGCGCCACCGGGGAGCACCTCCTCGGCGGGCTGGAACAGCAGCCGCACCGGCCGGGGCAGCAGACCCTCGCGGTCGAGCTCGGCGAGCACCAGGCCGGCGCCGAGCACGACGGCGGTGTGCACGTCGTGGCCGCAGGCGTGGGCGCGGTCCGGGAAGACGGAGCGGTACGAGACGTGCGTCTTGGCATCCGGGATGGGCAGGGCGTCGATGTCCGCGCGCAGGGCCAGCATCGGCCGGCCGCCGTCCCATGCCCCCACGTCACAGATCAGACCCGTGCCGGATTTCAGCACGCGTGGGCGAAGGCCGGCTTTTTCCAGCCGGGCCTTGATCGCCGCCGTGGTGCGGAACTCGTGGTTTCCGAGCTCGGGATGCATGTGCAAGTCCCGGCGGAAGGCGATCAGTTCGGCGCGCAGGTGGTCCGGAAGCTTGCCGGGCAGCTCGGGCCGGTCGGGCTTGCCGGGCAGGGCGGTCTGGGACTCGCGGGACATCAACTGGTTCACCCGTTGAAGGGTAGGCGCACGCACCGGTCAACTGGTCGGGGATCACTAAAAGTTCATGCCGTTAGGGGAAAGAAACCCGGCCTCTGGACGCATGACCGGTTGCGGCCGGGGGTAAACTCGCGCGCTCATCCGGCCGCTGGAGCCGCCTGAGCCGGGAGTCTGCGCACATCACGGGCGGTGTCGGTGACCCCGGCGAGGAAGCTGCGGGCCCGCGCGGTGGCCGTGCCGGTGAGCCAGCCGGGGTCGATTTCGCATACGGCCACGGTCACCCCGGTGCCCGAGAGGGCGTACGGCAGGGTGTGGACGACCGTGGACGGAAAGCTGACGACCGTACGTCCGACCGGGCCCCGCCGTGCGATCAGCTCCAGCGGCAGGTCCGGGCGTACGATCTCCAGCCCGGTCGCCTCGCTCAGCGTGCGCAGCTTCTCCGGGGACTCCCTGCGGTGCGCGAAGTAGCGGGTGGCGCCGTGCTCCAGGGTCAGGGCGCGCACCGCGGCCAGATAGCGGTCCGGGTCCACGACTCCGGTCTCCACCAGCGAGGTGCCGACCAGGTCGGTCCCCTTGGTGAGCCGGGGCGGGCCGAAGCGGGCGCGGGTCCACGCGAAGTCGTTGACCCGCAGCTCCATCCCGGGCAGCGGGGCGACCGGCATCGAGGTGAACACCTCCACCCGCCGCCGCCCGTCCGGGGTCAGCCGGCGCCGCGCCCGCCCCGACACCGGGGCGTACGCCAATTCGCGCACCCGGGACAGCATCCCGCCGCCGGAGCGGTGCCAGCGGCGCAGCCGCTCCCCGCGGCCGAGCTGCGCCATGAACTCCATGGTGGCGGTGCCGTCGTCGACCACGACCAGCTCGGCGGCGCGGGCCGGGACCAGCAGGAGCTGGGTGAAGCGGGAGAAGGGGTCGCCGATCACGATCCGCCGGGCCCGCCGCACCTCGCCGCCGAGCGCGGCGAGCGCCTTGAGCGGGGCCCCGGAACCGCCCCGGGCCTCCTGCCAGTGCACGGTGTGGCCCTCGCCCCGGGCGATCCCGGCCATCCGGCGCAGCTGTCCGCGCGACATGGGGTCGGTGGGCGGCAGGACGACGATCCGCACCGGGTGCGCCGTGCCCGCCGCGTCGGCCGGGCCGTCCGCGGCGGCGGGCGGGCGCGGGGCGGTCCGGTCCGGCTGCCGCGGTACGCCGCCGAGCAGCGGGCCGCGCTCCGCGGGGTCGGCGCCGCGCGCGTACGCCCACTCCAGCACGTTGAGGAGCTGGACCGGACTCTCGACGAAAGCCAGGGTGGAGGCTGAGGGGGTCACCGCGTACTCCTCGATCGCTGGGCGAAAGGGCCGGCAGGGCGCGTCAGACGGCGAGGAGCTCGCCCTGGACGCGGCGGAGCTTCTTCATGGGGCCGAGCTCGGACGCGTAGACCCGCTTGACGCCGTCGCCGAGCGCGGTCTCGATGGTGCGGATGTCGCGGACCAGGCGGACCAGGCCGCCGGGTTCCACGGAGGCGGCCTGGTCGGAGCCCCACATCGCGCGGTCGAGGGTGATGTGCCGCTCGACGAAGGCGGCGCCGAGCGCGACGGCGGCCAGGGTGGTCTGCAGGCCGGTCTCGTGGCCGGAGTAGCCGATCGGGACGTTCGGGTACTCCTCCTGCAGGGTGTTGATGACCCGCAGGTTCAGCTCCTCGGCCTTGGCGGGGTAGGTCGAAGTGGCGTGGCAGAGCAGGATGTTGTCGCTGCCGAGCACCTCCACCGCGTGGCGGATCTGCTTCGGGGTGGACATGCCGGTGGAGAGGACGACGGTGCGGCCGGTGGCGCGCAGGGCGCGCAGCAGCTCGTCGTCGGTCAGCGACGCGGAGGCCACCTTGTGGGCGGGGACGTCGAACTTCTCCAGGAAGGCGACGGCCTCGGTGTCCCACGGGGAGGCGAACCAGTCGATGCCGCGCTTGGCGCAGTGCTCGTCGATGGCCCGGTACTCGGCCTCGCCGAACTCCACGCGGTGGCGGTAGTCGATGTACGTCATCCGGCCCCAGGGGGTGTCGCGCTCGATGTCCCACTGGTCGCGCGGGGTGCAGATCTCCGGGGTGCGCTTTTGGAACTTCACCGCGTCGCAGCCGGCGTCGGCCGCGGCGTCGATCAGGGCGAAGGCGTTGCCGAGGTCGCCGTTGTGGTTGATGCCGATCTCGCCGACGACGTAGACGGGGTGACCGGGGCCGGCGGTGCGGGAGCCGAGGGTGCGCAGGCGGGAGGTGGCGGTCATGGCAGGGGTGTCCTTCGGTACGGGGAGTGCGGGAGGGGTGTGGGGGACGCGCGGGGTGACAGTGGTGAGAGGGGCGGGAGGGGCGGGAGGGGTGTGAGGGGCGTCGAGCAGGGGGGCGAGGAGGCGGGCCCGGGCCAGCTCGTGCGGGTCGTCGATCTCCAGGACCCGCGCCGGGTCGGTGCGTACGGGCACCGTCCGCCCGAAGAAGCGGTGCCGGGCGGAGCGGAAGCCGGCGGCGTCCATCGCATAGGCGGCGCCGGTCTCCAGCAGGTCCTCGGGCCGGTCCTGGCGGCGGGGCCGGTACGCCGTGTCGTGGTTGACCCCGCTCCCGGCCCCGTCGGCGGCGGCCCGCCACAGGAATCCGTGGAAGGGAGCCGCGGTGAGCGCCGAGTCGGCCCCGCCGGACACGACGGCGGCGGCGACCGCCTCGACGTCCCCGGCGGTGACGAAGGGGCTGGTGCACTGGACCAGGAGGACCACGGCGACGGTGCGGGAGTGCAGTTCCTCGAAGGTGTCGAGCGCGTGCAGCAGGGCGGCCTCGCTGCTCGCGGTGTCCCCGGAGATCCCGGCGGGCCGGCGCACGATGCCGGCCCCGGCGGCCCGCGCGGCGGCGGCGATGGCCTCGGAGTCGGTGGACACCAGGACGTCGGTGACGGTCGGCGCGCCCAGGCAGGCCCGCACGGCGCGGGCCACCAGGGGCAGCCCGCCCACCTCGGCGAGGTTCTTGCCCACGACCCCCTTGGACCCGCCCCGCGCCGGGATCACGGCGAGCACGCGGGGCTGGGGGCGGGCGCTCACAGCTCCCCCAGCCGGCGGATCAGCGGGGCCACGCGCTGGACGCCCTGGCGGTACGCCCCGCGGGCGGCCTCGCGCACGTGGGCGCGCACCCGGCGGCGCAGCCGGGACTCCCCGCCCTCCACCCGGACCGCGCCCGGCAGCGGGGTGCCGTCGGGGGCGAGGTGGTGGCGCGCGAGGATCCCGGGCAGGTATCCGGGCGCGGTGACCGGGGTGTAGTAAGGGGCGACGGCCGGGAGCGGGCCCTGCCCCAGCAGCCGCACGAGCCGCGCACGGGCGGCGGCGTAGGCGTCGTCGGGGGCGTAGGCGTCGTCGGGGGCGTAGGCGTCGTCGGGGGCGCAGGCCTCGGCGTCGACAGCGGCGGCCACCGGAGCGCGTCCCGCCGCGGCCGGGCCGGTGACGCCCTGCGCGGCCAGCCATGCGGGGTCGCCCCGCGGGAGCAGGCCGGCGTCGAGCTGGTCCCAGGAGGCCAGGCAGCCCGAGCCCAGGAAGTGGTGGTTGCCCAGGACCTCGCGGATGCCCAGGTCGGTGAGGACCGCCGTCGGGACGCCCCGGTGGAGGGACTCCAGGGCGGCCGTGGAGGAGACGGTGACCAGCAGGTCGGCGCCGTCCAGCACCTCGCCCATGTTCCCGTACACGAGACGGCAGTTGGCCGGGAGCCCGCCCGGGACCCGCTCGGCGAGGCGCTGGTAGGGGAACTCCTCCAGGTGCGTGGTGTGCTCCCCCGGGCGGCTGCGCAGTTTGACCAGCACCTCGCGCTCCGGGTGCAGCCGGGCGTGCTCCGCGGCCCGCCCCAGGAGGTACGTGCGGTCCGCGCGGCTCTGCGGCACCGACGGCTGCACCGCGAAGACCACGGTGTGCGCCCCGCTCCCGGCGGGTTCGTACGGGGCGCCCTCCAGGAACGGCAGCGCGGTCTCGGTGACGGCCGAGGCGTCGGCGCCCACCCCCTCGTACACGGCGCGGAAACGCCCGGCGTCGTGGCGGGAGTTGGCGAGGACGAGGTCGGCCCCGTGGCGCAGCAGCAGCCCGTCGGCGAGCTTCTCGTACACGACGCCCACGTACCCGGTGACCAGGACGGGGCGGTGGGCCGGCTCGGGCCACAGCGCACGCGCCCCGTGCAGCACGGCCTGCACCGCCCCGCCGACGAGGGCGAGCACGACGACGTCGTAGCGCTCGCGCCGCAGCTCCGCGAGGAACTGCGCGCAGGTCACCTCGGTGAGCCGGTCGGCCCGCACCCCCACTTCGCCGAGCTGGCGCGCGGTGGGCGTGGCCCGGCCGCGCAGCAGGTATCCGCTCAGGTGGGGTTCGACCTCGATTTCGAGCCCGGTCTCGAGTCCGGTCTCGAGTCCGGTCTCGAGCCCGGCTCCGGGGCCGGAGGCGAGGCGGCGCGCGGTGAGCGCACCCCATTTCCACCGCGTGTCGGAATCGGCGAGTACGGCGACGCGAAGAGCGCCACGTGGAACGGCGCGATTGCTGTCTGGCACCCGGCAGAAGCTATTGTGCAATTTCGGTGAGCGGCCCAACGACCGCACAACAGCGGGTTAACAACCCGTCGACGAAATGCGAAAGCGCACGGGTTAACGCGCCCGCCGCGCGTCGTTCACACGGAATCCTCGTCCGGGCCATGATGAATGCCGAGCGGCGGCCTAATGTCTCCCGGGTGCTCAAGCTCTCTGTTGTCGTGCCGTTCTACAACGTGCAGACATACGCACCGGATGCCCTGAAGAGTCTCGAACTCAACGCCCGGGACGACTTCGAGTTCCTGCTCGTCGACGACTGCTCGACGGACGGGACGCCCGAACTCCTGGAGCGCGCCGCGCGCGACCTCCCGGGCGCGGTGCACCTCAGACGCGACCGGAACGGCGGCCTGGCCTGCGCCCGGAACACGGGCCTGGACGCAGCCCGCGGCGAGTACGTCGCCTTCCTCGACGGGGACGACTGGCTGGCGCCGGGCCACCTGACCCGGACGCTGGCCGCGATCGAGGCTCTGAGCTGCGATTTCGTCCGTACCGACCATGTCCAGTGCACCGGCCGCGCGCGGCAGGTCAAGCGGGTCCCCTACGGGCCGCAGGCGCTCGTCGCCGCCCCGCGCCGCGGGATCCTGCCCGCCTCGCGTCCGACCTCGGTGGACTATCCGTACGCGTGGGCCGGCATGTACCACCGGCGGCTGCTGGACCGCGGGCTGCTGCACTTCACCGACGGACTGCGGACGGCGGAGGACCGGCCGTGGATCTGGCGGCTGCACCGGGAGGCGGAGAGCTTCGCGGCGGTCGGCCTGCCGGGAATCTTCTACCGGCGCGGGATTTCCACCTCTCTGACGCAGATCGGGGACGAGCGGCAGCTCGATTTCATTCGCGCATTCGATCAAGTTCTGTCGGATACGGCCGCGGACCGGGAAGCCGATCTCCTGCTTCCGAAAGCCGTCCGAACGTATTGCGCAATTATCGCGCACCACCTCGGATCCATCGAAAGGTTCGAACCGGCCGTGGCCAGGAAACTCCGCTCCATGAGCACGGCCGCGCTCGGGCGCATGCCGCAGGATGTGCTCGACCAGGCCCTGAATGCGATGGATCTCGAACGGGCCGACCGACTGCGCCGTCTGCGCCGCCTGCGCCGCCGCTCCACGGTCACCGCGGGAGCCGCTGCGTGAGTGTCACCCAGATCTTCCTGGCCTCCACCCTGTACGGCACGGCCACCCTCGCCGCCGCGATCGACGCGGGCGCCTTCCCGCCCGCCGGCCGCCGGATCCTGCTGACCAGCAACCACTCCGTCACCGCCGAGATCGCCCCCGGCCTCGCGGACATGCCGGGCTTCACCACCCTGCGGACCCGCTTCGACGAGGTGCTCGACTGGAACGCCGTCATCGCCCCGCAGCACCCGAGCACCTGGGCCCCCCGGCCCGAAGACGTCCCCCTGTGGGAACGGCAGTTGCGCGCCCTGTGGGCCATCGGCGAGGACCGCGTCGAGCTGATCGTGGAGTCCCTCCAGGTCCCGCCCGCCCAGAGCCTGTGCCGGCTCTTCCCCGGCGCGACCGTGGACGTCTATGCCGACGGACTGATGAGCTACGGCCCCACCCGCTTCCGCCTCGACCCCCAACTCGGCATGCGGGTACGGCGGGTGCTGCACCTGGACCTCGTACCGGGGCTGGAGCCGCTGCTGCTCACGGAGTTCGACGTACCCGCGGAGCTGGTCCCGGCGCCGGCCTTCCTGAAGGTGCTGGCCGAACTGACCCTTGAGGCAACGGAGTTGGACACGACAACCACCCCCGACGCGCCGGCCGGCGAGCCTCCGGCCCCGGCCCTGCTGCTGGGCCAGTACCTCTCCGCGCTGGACCTGATGTCCGCCGCCGAGGAGGAGGAGCTGCACGTCGCGATGGTCCGCGGCGCGCACGCCCTGGGCCACCGGGAGCTCGTCTTCAAACCGCACCCCGGCGCCCCCGCCGCCTACTCCCGCCGTGCCGAGGAGGAGGCCGGGCGGCTCGGCGCCCGGCTCACCGTGATCGGCGCCCCGGTGCTCGCCGAAACCCTCTACGAGCGGCTGCGCCCGGCCTTGGTGGTCGGCTGCTTCTCCACCGGACTGCTCACCGCGGCCACGCTGTACGGACTCCCGGTCGCCCGGACCGGCACCGAAGCCGTACTGGCCCGCCTCACCCCGTACCAGAACAGCAACCGCATCCCGCTGACCGTGGCCGACGCGGCCCTGCCGGACCTGGCGGACGCGGCGGCCGTACGCTCCTGGACCCCGCCGGGCCCCGAACGGATCGCGCAGGAGCTGACCGGCCTGCTCACGGCCGTCGGGTTCACGATGCAGCCGCAGATCCTCGCGGCCCGGCGCGCGGAGGCCGAGGAGTACCTGGCCCGGCACCTGGCCCCGCACACCTGGCGCTACTTCAAGCGCCGCCGGCTGACCGCCCTGGGCCTGCCGGGCGGCATCCCGGCGCGGCTGTCCTTCCTGCCGCGCCACCCGGCGGTCCGCCGCCTGGCGCGCCGGCTGCGCAAGGTGATCGGCTGACCGGCTGACCGGCGGGCCGGCCGGTACGCGGGGGTCAGCCCATGGCGAGCTTGGCGGCGAAGCCGAGGAACAGCACCCCCGCCGCGGAGCTCGCACCGGCAGCGAGCCGCTTGCGGCGCCGGAAGGCCGCCGAGAGCCGGGCCCCGGTGAAGATCAGCGTGGTCAGGTAGAGGGCGCTCACCAGCTGGGACACGGCGCCCAGCAGCAGGAACGACAGCGCGGGGTAGGCGTAGCCGGGATCCACGAACTGCACGAAGAAGGACAGCAGGAACAAGATGGCCTTCGGGTTGAACAGGCTCACCACCAGCGCCCGCCGGTAGGTCCGCTCGACCTTCACCTCGGGCTCGCCCTGCTCCTGGAGCAGCTCCGCCCGGCGCTCCTTGCGCTCGCGCCACATGGTCCAGGCGGCCCGCATCATCCCGACGGCGAGCCACGCCAGGTACCCGGCACCGAGGAACTTCACCACGGAGAACAGCAGCGGGCTGGTCTTCAGCAGCGCGCCCGCGCCGGCGGCGGTGAGCACCATCAGGACGGTGTCCCCGGTGAACACGCCGGCGGCCGCCGTGTACCCCTTGCGCACACCGCCGCGCGCGGCGACGGACAGCACGTAGAGCGAGTTCGGCCCCGGCAACAGAATGATCAGTACGAGTCCGGCCATGTAGGTCGGCAGATCGGTGACTCCCAGCATGTTTCCGAGTCTCGCACGGGTGTCTATCCCGGTTCTCCGAGGCCGCCCGGCGGCGGGCTCCGCTCAGAACGCGTCCGCCGGGACGTACGTCCCCCACACCTCCCGCAGTGCCCCGCAGACCTCCCCCACCGTGGCCCGCGCCTTCAGCGCCTCCTTCATCGGATACAGCACGTTCGCCGAGCCGGCCGCCGCCTCCCGGACCCCCGCGAGCGCCGCGGCCACCGCCCCGCCGTCCCGCTCTGCCCGCAGCGCGGCCAGCGCCGCCCGCTGGCGCGCCTCGATCTCCGGGTCCACGCGCAGCGGCTCGTACGGTTCCTCGCGCTCCAGCGCGTACCGGTTGACTCCCACCACCACCCGCTCCCCGCTCTCGGTCTCGCGTGCGATGCGGTACGCGTTCCGCTCGATCTCCCCCTTCTGGAACCCGGCCTCGATCGCCGCCACCGCCCCGCCCAGATCCTCCACCCGGCGCATCAGCGCGAGCGCCGCCTCCTCCACGTCGTCCGTCATCCGCTCCACCGCGTACGACCCCGCGAAGGGGTCCACGGTGTGCGGTACGTCCGTCTCGTACGCGAGCACCTGCTGCGTCCGCAGCGCGAGACGGGCCGATTTCTCCGTGGGCAGGGCGATGGCCTCGTCGAAGGAGTTGGTGTGCAGCGACTGGGTGCCGCCGAGCACCGCGGCCAGCCCCTGCACGGCGACCCGTACGAGATTGAGCTCCGGCTGCTGCGCCGTCAGCTGCACCCCGGCCGTCTGGGTGTGGAAGCGCAGCATCAGCGACTTCGGGTCCCGGGCCCCGAACTCCTCGCGCATCACCCGCGCCCAGATCCGCCGGGCCGCCCGGAACTTCGCGACCTCCTCCAGCAGGGTGGTGCGGGCGACGAAGAAGAAGGACAGCCGGGGCGCGAAGGTGTCGACCGGCATCCCGGCGTCCAGCGCGGTGCGCACGTAAGCGATCCCGTCGGCCAGGGTGAAGGCGATCTCCTGCGCGGGCGAGGCCCCGGCCTCGGCCATGTGGTAGCCGGAGATGGAGATGGTGTTCCACTTGGGGATCTCGGCCCGGCAGTACCGGAAGGTGTCGGCGGTCAGCCGCAGCGACGGCCCGGGCGGGAAGATGTACGTGCCGCGCGCGATGTACTCCTTCAGAACATCGTTCTGGATCGTCCCCGTCAGCAGGTCGGCCGTGACCCCCTGCTCCTCGGCGACCAGTTGGTACAGCAGCAAGAGCAGCGCGGCGGGCGCGTTGATGGTCATCGAGGTGGAGACCCGGTCCAGCGGGATCCCGTCGAACAGCACCCGCATGTCGTCGAGCGAGTCGATGGCGACGCCCACCTTGCCGACCTCGCCGTGCGCGAGCGGGGCGTCGGAGTCGTGTCCCATCTGGGTGGGCAGGTCGAAGGCGACGGACAGCCCGGTGCCGCCGCCCGCGATGAGCTGCCGGTACCGCGCGTTGGACTCGGCGGCCGTCCCGAAGCCGGCGTACTGCCGCATCGTCCACGGCCGTCCTGTGTACATGGTGGGGTAGACGCCCCGTGTGTACGGGTATGCCCCTGGGGAACCCAGTTTGGTCTCCGGGTCCCATCCCGTCAGATCCCCCGGCCCGTAGACCGGTTCGACCGGGATTCCGCTCTCGGTGCTTGCCATGTGACGTAGTCCTCCGTAGAGCAATCGCCCCCGGGCCTGATACAACCTTGCCCGCGACGGCAGTGACCGTCCGCGTGGCGGACGCTGGTCACAATGGCGCAACATCCCGTGATCGTGTGCAACTCTCCACGCCCGCCAGGCATCACCTAGATACACGACGTCAGAATTCGGGGGAATGCAATGCTCCGCCTGCACCGCCAGAGAGTCATAATCCGCACGCTCGGGGTGGCCACCGCCGTCGCGCTCGCCGCGACCGCCTGTGGGCCGCAGAAGTCGGAGGCCAAGGGCTCCGCTTCCGCGTCCCCCTCCGCGCCCGCGGCGGACCCCACCCCTTCCGCCTCGGCCTCCTCGGACGCCAAGCCCGGCGACGCCTCGCCGTCGCCGTCCGCCTCGGCCTCCGCCTCGACGTCCCCCTCGCCTTCGCCCTCGCCGACCGTGAAGCAGATCATGGCCAACGGCGACGACAGCGAGCAGGTGCGCGAGCTCCAGGCCCGCCTGCGCCAGCTCAAGCTGATGACGGTGGCGCCGACCGGCTTCTACGGTTCGAAGACGACCACCGCGGTCAAGTCCTTCCAGGGCAAGAACAAGCTCACCGCCACCGGTGGCGTGGACGAGCCCACCTGGAAGAAGATCCAGAGCCTCACCAAGAAGCCCACCGCCGACGAGCTGCGCCCGCCGGCCGTCAACGAGGCCGACGCCCCGGACCCGCGCTGCATGGAGGGCCGGGTCATGTGCATCAGCAAGGAGAGCCGCACCCTCGCCTGGATGATCGACGGCAAGGTCATCTCCACGATGGACGTCCGCTTCGGTTCGGAGAACACCCCGACCCGCGAAGGCGTCTTCAACGTGGGCTGGAAGGCCAAGGAATGGACGTCGACGATCTACCACACGCCCATGCCGTACGCGATGTTCTTCAGCGGCGGCCAGGCGGTCCACTACTCGGCGGACTTCGCCGCCCGCGGCTACGCCGGGGCCTCGCACGGCTGTGTGAACGTCCGGGACAAGGCCAAGCTGTCGGCGCTGTTCGACGCGGTCCAGGTCGGCGACAAGGTCGTCGTCTACTGGTGAGCCGCTCCCGGAGGCGGTCGGAGAAGTAAGGGGCGCGGGCAGGGCCGGGGGAACGTGCCCCGCCCGCGCCGGTTGCGCAGAGCCCAGGGGTACGGGGGGAACCCCGGCTCATGCGCGGCCGATGACCAGTCGGCTCGATACGTACTGCGCCGCCGGTTCGAAAAGTGTTACAGCCGCCCCTGCGAATGTTTCACGCCACTGTCCGATACCCGTTCAGTGGCGGGCGCGCAGCAGCAGCGAACCGTCCGCCGGCAGCGCCGGTGTGAGCGTCGGGGCCCGCAGTACGCCGCCCCCCTGGTCGGTGCGACCGGGGTCCGCGCCCGGAGCGCCCGGCGCGTCGCTGCGTGTGGCGCCGTCGGCGGCCCCGGCCAGCAGGGACTCGCAGTAGCGCGGGATGCGCGTGAGCCCGTTGGCCAGCCGCGTGAGCTTCTCGCGGCGTTCGTCGTTGAGGCGGCCCGCCCGGAAGTCCTGGCACAGGGTCACCGCGCGCAGGCGGTTCTCCCGGTCCTTGGCGGCGGTGCCGCCGTCCAGGAAGCGGTCCTTGGTGCCGCCGTCCTTGCCCGCGGTGGCCGCCCCGTTCGCGGACGGTTCCGTCCCGGTTCCGCCGCCCCCGACCGCGCCGCCTCCGGGCGTCGTACGGTCTCCCGTGCCCGGCGCGGCGCCGGTACCCGGGGTGCCGCTCACGCCGTCGCCGCCGCGCGGCGACGACGGCTGGAACCCCGGGGTGAGGGTCGGGTCCGGGCCCGCGCCGTCCGGGGCGGGCGAGTCGCCGGAGCTCACGGACACCGCCGGGGCGGGTCCCGCGGTGTCGTGCCGGGGCCCGTCCAGCAGGCCGGCCCCCGCGGCGGCGGCCAGACCGCCGAAGGCGACGCTGGCCAGGGCGGCGGCGAGCCCGAACCGCACGGGCCGCATGCGCCGGCCGCCCGCCGGGGAAACAGCTGCGGAACCGGCGGCGGGTGCGGACGCGTGCGCGGCGGCCGGGTGCCACGGGCTGAGCTCCACCACCGGTTCCCCGGCGCCGAAGGCATCGGACCGGACCGGGGCGGCGGCGGGCGCCGTGCCGCGCGCCGCGCGGAAAGCGGCCAGCGCGGCGGCCTCCCCGGGCAGCTCGGCGCCGGTGTGAGGCGCCGGCCCGGAGAGTTCGTCGAGGGTGGCGCGCAGGCGCTCGGCCCGTGCGCGGGCAGGGTGATCGGCACCAGGTCCGGCCGGTTCTCCGCGCAGCAGTCGTTCCGCCGCGGCTCTGTCCAGCCACCTGTTGCGCTCGTCGGCCATCACATGTCCTTCTGCGTCCGCCAACGTGAATGCGTCACACCGGTTTGTTCCACGAGACCCCCGCCTCGGCCGCGCTGCGCCGGCACGGCGTCGAGATCGATCCCGCCCGCGCCGTGCCGTGGCTGGCCACCGGCATTATGGCCGACCGCGGATCCGTATCCCGAGTCCGCCTCCCAGCCCGGCTCGAACCCGCCGTCGGCCCCTATCATCTCGGCCAGTTTCTTCAGGCCCCGGTGCGCGGCGGTGCGTACCGCGCCGGGCCGCTTGCCCAGCGTCTCGGCGGCGGTCTTGGCGTCGAGACCGACGACGACGCGCAGGACGACGGCTTCCGCCTGGTCCTGGGGGAGCTGGGCGATCAGGGCCATGGCCCGGCCGGTGGACAGGGCCTCCATCGCCTCTCCCGCGGTGTCGCAGTCGGCGGCCCGGCCCGTCAGCTCGGTCTCGTCGCCGCCGATGGCAGGGCGGCGGCCGCGCATGCGTATGTGGTCGAGGGCGCGGTTGCGTGCGATCCGGGCGGCCCAGCCGCGGAAGCGGTCGGCGTCACCGGTGAAGGAGTCGAGGTCGCGGGATATCTGCAACCAGGCCTCCGAGGTGACGTCCTCCGCGTCGCCGTCTCCGACGAGCGTGCGGACGTACCCGAGCAGGCGTGGGTGCACGGCGCGGTACACATAACGGAACGCGTTCTCGTCGCCGTCTTGTGCCGCGAGCACCGCGGTGGTCAGCTCCGCGTCGTCCCCCAGCAAAGTCCCCAACCCGTTCACTGTCCTGTACGTGTGGCGCAAATCAGCACGTTACGGCTTTCAAGTACCTCTCGTCCACGCGTTGTACAACCAGCAACCAATCCTGCGCGGAGCGAGGTGTGACACAAAACGCACTCGGGGCGCTGACAGGGGTACGGGCTTGTCGCACGAGTCCGTGTCGGATGGCGGCCGGGGCCTCTCCTGTGGGGGGTGGCGGCCTCGGTCGCCCTCCTCTTCCCCGCACTCTTCGCCGGGCTCTTCCCCGGGCCCTGCCCCAGGCGCTGCCCCGGGCCCGCCCTCCAGTGCTTCTCCACGCGGCCTTGTCATCCTTTCGGCTCACTTCCGGGTGAAAACCCAGGATGCGTACGACACACCCCGCCCCGCGTCGATAGCGTGGCGATACACCCGCGCCGCGCCCCGAGGAGCCCCCCGCTGTCCAGCCACCTTCCGGCACAGGCCCGCGGAAGCTCCGCCCCTCCTCACGGATCGGGACTGGCGCGGTTCAACGCCCTGTCCCCCGAATCCGCCCGCTCCATCCTGCTGCACTGCTGCGGCAGCGCCCGCTGGGCCCAGCGCGTGGCCGCACACCGCCCCTACCCCGATCTCGACACTCTGCTCGCCGCCGCCGACGAGGCCTCGTACGACCTCTCCCAGGCCGACCTCTCGGAGGCGCTGGCCGGCGAGACCTCGGCGGAGCTGGAGCACGGGGCCTCGTACGCCGCCCTCCTCGCCCTCGACGCCGCCCAGGCGGAGTACGAGCGCAAGTTCGGCCACGCCTTCGTGATCTGCCTCGACGGACACACCCCCGAGGAGCAGGCCGATCAACTCCTGGCCGCGATCCGGCGTCGGATGGGTCACGAAGTGGACGAGGAGCGTTCGATCTCCGCGGACGAGCTGCGCCGCGTCGCGCAGGCCCGGCTCGCCGACCTGACACACTGGCTGACGTCGGCGGATGGGGTGTCTGCGGCTGAATTCGGGCTATTCGCCCCTGTGGGATAGTCCGTCCGAGCCTGTTTGATCACACCGATGGCCCCCGCGCGAAGGAACCGACAAAGCGTCGCTACGATGTCCGGGGCCGGAGGACCGTACCCGGCCGGGCCCGACCGACAGAGAAGCCGGCTGGCCCCCGCCCCGCTTCCGGAGGGTTTTCCGTGCCGGCTGGAACGTTGTACCGCGGCCGGGAAGGAATGTGGTCCTGGGTGGCTCATCGAGTCACCGGCGTCCTCATTTTCTTCTTCCTGTTCGTACACGTCCTTGACACCGCTCTCGTCCGCGTCTCCCCCGAGGCGTACGACGACGTGGTGGCTACCTACAAGACGCCGATCGTCGCGCTGCTGGAGTACGGCCTCGTCGCCGCAATCCTCTTCCACGCGCTCAACGGTCTGCGTGTCATCGCCGTGGACTTCTGGTCCAAGGGCCCGCGCTACCAGAAGCAGATGCTCTGGACCGTCGTGAGCATCTGGATCGTGCTGATGGCCGGGGCCGTGTACCCCGTCCTGCACCACGCCTACCTTGAACTGTTCGGGAAGTGACACGCATGTCTTCTGACACTTCTTCCGCTCAGGCCATCGGTGACGTGGAGGGCGTTTCCCTCTACGACGTCGACAGCCCGGCGCCGTACATCGAAGCCCCGCGCAAGCGGACCGGCAAGACGCCGCGCACGACCCGCGGCAACTTCGAGATGGCCGCATGGCTCTTCATGCGCCTCTCGGGCATCGTGCTGGTCGTCCTGGTCATCACCCACCTGCTGATCCAGCTGGTGCTGGACGGCGGCGTCTCCAAGATCGGCTTCGCCTTCGTGGCCGGCCGCTGGGCGTCCCCGTTCTGGCAGGTCTGGGACCTGCTGATGCTGTGGCTGGCCATGCTCCACGGCGCCAACGGCCTCCGCACCGTCGTCAACGACTACGCGGAGCGCCCGGGCACCCGGTTGTGGCTGAAGGGCCTGCTCTACACCGCCACGGTGTTCACCATCCTTCTGGGCACGCTGGTGATCTTCACCTTCGACCCGAACATCCGCTAGGCAACGGGGCTGAGGCGAAACCAATGAAGATCCACAAGTACGACACCGTCATCGTCGGCGCGGGTGGCGCGGGTATGCGCGCCGCCATCGAGTCGACGAAGCGCAGCCGCACCGCCGTGCTGACGAAGCTCTACCCCACCCGCTCCCACACGGGCGCCGCGCAGGGCGGCATGGCCGCCGCGCTCGCCAACGTGGAAGAGGACAACTGGGAGTGGCACACCTTCGACACGGTCAAGGGCGGTGACTACCTGGTCGACCAGGACGCCGCCGAGATCCTGGCGAAGGAGGCCATCGACGCGGTCCTCGACCTGGAGAAGATGGGCCTGCCGTTCAACCGCACGCCGGACGGCACCATCGACCAGCGCCGCTTCGGCGGCCACTCGCGCAACCACGGCGAGGCGCCGGTCCGCCGGTCCTGCTACGCCGCGGACCGCACCGGTCACATGATCCTCCAGACGCTCTACCAGAACTGTGTCAAGGAGGGCGTGGAGTTCTTCAACGAGTTCTACGTCCTGGACCAGCTGCTGGTCGAGGAGGACGGCGTCAAGAAGTCGGCCGGTGTGGTCGCGTACGAGCTCGCCACCGGCGAGATCCACGTGTTCCAGGCCAAGTCCGTCATCTACGCCTCCGGCGGCACGGGCAAGTTCTTCAAGGTGACCTCCAACGCGCACACCCTCACGGGTGACGGCCAGGCGGCCTGCTACCGCCGCGGTCTGCCGCTCGAGGACATGGAGTTCTTCCAGTTCCACCCGACGGGCATCTGGCGCATGGGCATCCTGCTGACGGAGGGCGCCCGCGGTGAGGGCGGCATCCTCCGCAACAAGGACGGCGAGCGCTTCATGGAGAAGTACGCGCCGGTCATGAAGGACCTCGCGTCCCGTGACGTCGTCTCGCGCTCCATCTACACCGAGATCCGTGAAGGCCGCGGCTGCGGTCCGGCCGGTGACCACGTGTACCTGGACCTGACGCACCTCCCGCCGGAGCAGCTCGACGCGAAGCTCCCGGACATCACCGAGTTCGCGCGCACCTACCTGGGCATCGAGCCGTACACGGACCCGATCCCGATCCAGCCCACCGCGCACTACGCCATGGGCGGCATCCCGACGAACGTCCAGGGTGAGGTCCTCAGCGACAACACCACGGTCGTCCCGGGCCTGTACGCGGCCGGCGAGGTCGCATGCGTGTCGGTGCACGGCGCCAACCGCCTCGGCACCAACTCGCTGCTCGACATCAACGTCTTCGGCAAGCGGTCCGGCATCGCCGCGGCCGAGTACGCGCACGCCAACGACTACGTCGAGCTGCCGGAGAACCCGGCCCAGCAGGTGAGCGACCTCGTCGAGCAGCTGCGCGCCTCCACGGGCAACGAGCGGGTCGCGGACCTGCGCCTGGAGCTCCAGGAGACGATGGACGCCTGCGTGATGGTGTTCCGTACCGAGCAGACGATCAAGACCGCGGTCGAGAAGATCGCGGAGCTGCGCGCGCGGTACAAGAACGTCTCCATCCAGGACAAGGGCAAGCGCTTCAACACGGACCTGCTGGAGGCCATCGAGCTGGGCAACCTGCTCGACCTGGCCGAGGTCATGGCCGTGTCCGCGCTGGCGCGCAAGGAGTCCCGCGGCGGTCACTACCGCGAGGACTACCCGAACCGCGACGACGTCAACTTCATGCGCCACACCATGGCGTACCGCGAGGTCGGAGCCGACGGCTCGGACTCGGTCCGGCTCGATTACAAGCCGGTCGTCACGACCCGCTACCAGCCGATGGAGCGTAAGTACTGATGGCTACCCCCACCCTGTCCAAGACGGACGAGATGGAGGCGGCGGCCGCGGCCTCGCCGTTCATCACGGTCACCTTCCGGATCCGCCGCTTCAACCCCGAGATCTCGGACGAGTCGCAGTGGCAGGACTTCCAGATCGAGATCGACCCGAAGGAGCGCGTGCTCGACGGTCTCCACAAGATCAAGTGGGACCTCGACGGCACGCTGACCTTCCGCCGCTCGTGCGCGCATGGCATCTGCGGCTCCGACGCGATGCGGATCAACGGCAAGAACAGGCTCGCCTGCAAGACGCTGATCAAGGACATCAACCCGGAGAAGCCGATCACGGTCGAGGCCATCAAGGGCCTGACGGTGATGAAGGACCTCGTCGTCGACATGGAGCCCTTCTTCCAGGCGTACCGGGACGTCATGCCGTTCCTGGTCACCAAGGGCAACGAGCCGACGCGCGAGCGCCTGCAGTCCGCCGAGGACCGCGAGCGCTTCGACGACACCACCAAGTGCATCCTGTGCGCCGCGTGCACGTCCTCGTGCCCGGTGTTCTGGAACGACGGCCAGTACTTCGGCCCGGCGGCGATCGTCAACGCGCACCGCTTCATCTTCGACTCGCGTGACGAGGCCGGCGAGCAGCGGCTGGAGATCCTGAACGACAAGGACGGCGTGTGGCGCTGCCGCACGACCTTCAACTGCACCGACGCGTGCCCGCGTGGCATCGAGGTCACCAAGGCGATCCAGGAAGTCAAGCGTGCGCTGATCACGCGCCGCTTCTGATTCCGTCGTCGCAGGAGTGCCGCAGGGCCCCGTCCCCGGATCCGTTCCGGGGGCGGGGCCCTCGGCGTGTCAGCGCCCGCGGATCTGGCTGGTGATCGTCGGGTCGGTGATCTCCGTGTCCTTCGCGAGCAGCACGGCCTTGCTGAGGATCACCGCCAGGGTCCGGTCGCCCTCGTACGGCAGGTAGCCCGCGTCCGGGGAGTCGCCGGCCTTGGGCACGATGCACAGGTACTGGTCGTTCGGCTCCATCAGGATGTTGCCCGAGCCCAGGTGGATCTTGTAGGTCCGCAGCTCGCCCTTGACGTGGAGGAACCGGCCATCCAGGGTGCAGCGGCCGGCGATCGCCAGCCTCGGCACCAGCCGCTCCAGCAGCGCCCGGCGGGTCTCGGCGCCCTGGCTCAGCTCGCCGAAGCCGTACGAGGTCCAGTACTCGCGGAACCGGCCCTCGGGGCCGCCGTCGGACCAGGTGGGGTCGTTGCCCACGCTGGCGACCCCGACGAACAGGTCCACGTCGCGCAGCACCTCGCTGAGCACCAGCTCGGGTATCTCCGTGAGCGGCAGCGGCTCGACCGGGTCCCGGCCGTCGCGCAGGTACATGGTGTACCCGCCGCCTCCGCAGTGCGCCCGGTTCTGCGGGGCGTCGATCGGGTAGAAGCGCACCTGGTCGGTGCTCAGCCGCAGATGGCTGCCGGATCCGGTGGTGTCGCCGTAGTGGTCCCCGCTGTCCTCCCCCTCGATCCAGTACTCGGCGCGCAGCCCCCACTGCGCAAGCTCGCGGACGGCGGGCGGGACGGAGTCGTCCACGGCGAGGCGCAGCTTGTTGCGCCAGCCGCGGGCGGCGGCCAGGGCGTGGAACTGGTGCTGGCGCAGGATGTGGCCGGCGAAGCGGTTGGAGTACCTGCCGGTGTTCCGCTCGGCGTCGGTGAGCGGGTACACCTCGCGGTGGGCCTGCTTGAACGGCTGGGTGATGCCGAGCCCTTCGAGCCGGTCGCGCACGGCGGCGACCTCGGCGGCCTCCCGGCCGATGGGGTGCCACAGCCGGACCTCGGCGTCGGCGGCGGGGCACAGGGGGTCGCCCGCGATCCCGCGGAGGTCGGTGCCGTCGTACACCGCCGGGGTGCCGGCGACCGTCCAGACGAGGCGGCGGGCGAGGGTGGCGACCAGCGGGTGGTCCAGGTACCGCGCGCGCCAGACCCCGTAGGTCCAGGTGCGGCGGGCGAGGAACTGCCGGTCGAGGCGCTCCGCCTGGGCCGAGAGCATCTTGTCGAGGTCCTTGACCGCCGCCTTGAGCTCCTTCAGCTCCTCGGCGTGGTCCTGGCGGACTGCGGCGGGGACGCCCTTGACCGCCTTGCCCGCGGCATTGCGCCAGGACAGCACCGCCTTCGGCCCGCGCACCTCCAGCAGGGCGGTGGCCTCCCCGAAGGGGAACTCGGCCCGCCCGGGCTCCGTGAGGCCGTACGCGGGCACGGCGAGCTCCTCGATCTCCTCCCGGCTCAGCCCGAGCGCCTCGGCGCGCGCCTCCAGGGCCGTGTCGATGATCTTGAGGGTGCCCTTGAACGTCACGCGGCTCGCCAGCCGGGCCAGCTCGGCGAGCGCCGCCTCGCCCTCGGTCCGGGACAGGGAGACGACACCGGCGTTGGCCAGCTTGGGGTTGCGCGGGCCCAGCCCCGGGATCTTGCGCAGGCAGGTCTCGACGAGCCTGCCGAGTGCGCGCGGTATCCCGGGGTGCGCGGGCAGCAGCGGCAGCAGCCAGGCCAGTCCGCGCAGCGCGTTGGCGTTGTAGGGGTCGAGCTGGTTCTCGTACCAGGTGTCCGTCAGGGGGAGGGTGCGCGGCCGGTCCACGAATGCGAGCCAGCCGGTGACGGCCTCGCGCAGGGCGTCGGGGCCGGCTCCGGTGTCCTCGATGAGCGCGCGGGCGGTCTTCTCCCACCTGGCGCCGGGCCGGGCGGTGGTGGCGGTGGCGGCGTGGGCGAGCAGCGCGGTCCAGCGCCCGTCGGCCATGGCCTCGTCGGCCCACAGCTCGCCGACGTTGAGGACGGGCTCGCTCAACTGCCCGACGGCGGCGTGTAGTTCGCCGACGCGGTAGGAGATCAGTGCGCTGCGCCGCAGGGTGGCCACGGCGGCGGGCGGTATGGTGCGCCCGGCGGCCAGCTCGCCCTGCACGCGCGTGGACCAGCCGTCGCCGTAGGTGTGATAGGTCCGCCCCAACTGCTCGAAGGCCTTCCGGGTCGCTTCGTCGAGGTCGACCGCCATGTCAGCCACCCACCAGTGCGACGAGCTTGAGGAAGGTGACCTCGGTGCCGAGCGGGAGGTCCATCTCCTCGTCCAGACCGGTGATCTGACGATCCCCCACCAGGACGAGGAAGCCGTTGCGTTCGAAGGCCTTGAGCGCCAGGGCCGTCTGTGCCTCGGGATCCACCCGGCCGCCCGGGGCGGCCGGGCGCACCAGGCGGTGCTTCCCGGCGCCGGAACCCCGCGCCGCGGACTCCGCCACCTCCTGAAATATCCGCCGCCGGATCAACTCGCGCAGCGCGAGCCGCTCTTCGGCGATTTCCATCTCCCAGCCGTCGCTGCGGCCCCCACCGGTCGTCTCGTCGACGAACATCACGCTTCCCATGTGCCTGACACTAGGAGCGGCCACTGACAATCGGGCAGTTCGGCCCCGAGGCCGGGCTACAGCACCCGCGCCCGCTGTGGAAGGATCCCCCATATGAGCGAGCAGCAGCCGAATCCGTACGCGAGCGACCCCAGCCAGGGCGGTCAGGGCGACTACCAGTGGGGCCCGGGCCAGCCCGCTTACGGCTACCCGCAGCCGGGCCAGCCCGGCTACGGCTACCCGCAGCCCCCGGCCTACCAGCCGACCATCGCCGGAGCGGGCCTCCCGGCCCCCGTGACCCCGCCGGCCCAGGCGCACGGCGGCTCCGGCTTCTCCCTCGGTGACATCACCGTCGTGGGGGACCAGATCATGACCCCGTCGGGCTCGATGCCGCTCAGGGGCGCGATGTGGAACGCCACCGACCTCTCGCGCACGGAGGAGAAGATCCCGGCGCACGCGATCGTGCTCGCCATCATCTTCTTCCTGTTCTGCCTGCTCGGCCTGCTGTTCCTCCTGATGAAGGAGAAGAAGACCACGGGCTACATCCAGATCACGGTGAACAGCGGCGGCCGCCACCACTCCACGATGATCCCGGCCACGGACCCGAACACGTACACGTGGGTCATGAACCAGCTCAACTACGCCCGCTCGCTGAGCATGTGATCGGTGGCGTCCCGGGCCGCGGTCCGGGACGATCGCCTGATGATCATTTCTCATGACGTGGCCGGGCCCCAGGACGGGCCGGCCGTCGTACTGCTGCACTCCTCCGTCTGCGACCGGCGGATGTGGGACCCCCAGTGGGCGCCCCTGGCCGCGGCCGGCCACCGGGTGGTCCGGGCGGACTTCCGGACCTGTGGCGACTCCCCCGCCGCCGAGGCCCCGTACAGCGACCACGGGGACGTACTCGACCTGCTGGACCACCTCGGGATCCGCCGGGCCGTGCTCGTCGGGTCCTCCTACGGCGGCCGGGTCGCGCTGACGGTGGCCGCGCTGGAGCCGACGCGGGTGGACGCGCTGGCGCTGCTGTGCCCCGGGCGCCCCGGGCACCGGCCGAGCCCCGGCCTGCGGGAGTTCGGGGCCGCCGAGGACGCCCTCCTCGACGCCGGGGACCTGGCGGGCGCGGCCGCGCTCAATGCCCGCCACTGGCTGGGCCCGGAGGCCGACGAGGAGACCCGGGCCTTCGTACGGGCCATGCAGCTGCGCAACTTCGAGGGCGCGGCGGCCGGCGCCGGATCCCACGAGCTCCCGGAGCCGGAGCTCGACCTGGCCGCGGTCACGGCCCCGACCCTGACCGTCGGCGGCGCCCACGACGCCCCGGACTTCCGCCTGATCGCGGCCGAACTGCCGTCCCTCGTACCCGGCGCCACCCACGTGGAACTGCCGTGGGCGGGCCACCTCCCCTCGCTGGAGCGCCCGCGGGAGATCACGCAGCTGCTGCTGGAGTTCCTGCACACGATCCGGTGAAGGATCCGCTTCCGGCGTGCGGGGCTGCCACCGCCCTACGATGATGCCCTCGACCCAGCCCACGGGAGGCCCGAGATGTCCGCAGCACCCGTCGAGTACCCCGCGTACCCGAACGAGGACCGGCCGCTGACCCTCCTCGAAGCGGCCAACAGGCTCATGGAGCAGGCCCCTGGCTACCGCGTCGAGATCATCGGAGGCCAGCTCACCGTGACGCCGCCCGCGGACCTGCCCCACTCCAGGGTGCTCAACAAGATCACGCGCCCATTCGTCGCGGCAGGACTGGACGACGGCGAGACGGAGGTGCACCAGGGCATCGGGCTGTGGCTGCCCGCCGGGCCGGACGACTACGCCATCCCGGACCTCGTCGTGGTCGACGCGGACAGCGATGAACACCTCGTCAAGAACAACTGCTACGACCCCGTGGTGTTCCGTCTCGTCCTCGAAGTGACGTCGAGCAACTACAACACCGACCTGCGGTCCAAGGTCGGCGCCTACGCGAGCGCCATGGTCCCGATCTACGTCATCGTCAACCGTCAGCACCAGCGGATCCACGTGCTGACCGACCCGCAGAACGGCGACTACGGCAGCCACCGCGTGTACGCATCCGGCGAACTGGTCACCCTGCCCGACACCCTCGGCGCGAAGGTCACGCTCGACGTGGACGAGCTCCTGACGGCGGGCCGGCCCCAGACGACGAAGCCCGCCCCTCCGGAGGCCTAGTTCTCCTCGGAGGGGCCGACAAGCGCCGCCGGGAGCGGTTCTGCGCCGCCGTGTGCACCCGTGCCTGGCACCATCCGATCCGGAATCAGCCCGGTGGATTCGGGCTGAACCGCAGGGCGTCGAGCCGTAGAGTTCGGCAGTGAACGCCGACGACGTCTGGCCGTTGCGCGCCCCCGCCGGGAGGAAACCGCATGCAGGACCCTTCGGACTCGATGGAGATCGCCGAGCCTGAGGAGAGCGGCCAGAGCAATACCGCCGACTCACCTGTTGCGGACGATCCGACACCCCACTCGGACAGCGACTCAACGACGGCATCGATGGTCCTGGCGGAGGTGCTCCCAGGGGTTGCTGTCGTCTTCGGTGAGGTCCCGGCGGAACTCAAGCTCGATGTGATCGACTTCGGGCTCGTCTCGGCCGCCGACCGCAAGCAGATCTCCACAGTCCTCGCCTCGATCGGAAACACGACGACCGTTGCCGGCAACCTCGGAAACGCATTCGCCAGCGTGCAGGGGCTCTACAGGATCAGCGACGCGACACAGGCCCTGCTGAAGGCCGGCGGAAAGCTCGCCATCAAGGATGGCGCGAACCTCGGAGCAGTGTTCTCCTCCAGTGGCCGCCTCACTGCTCAGGCCCGCTTCTTCCCGTTGACTGCGGTGAGCGCGGCGCAGATCGCGGCCACGATCGGGCCGGCACTGGCCATGGTCGCCCTTCAGATGCAACTGAGTGAGGTCACAGGCCTCGTCAGAACCAACATCGCGCTGACGAGCCAGGTACTCACGACCATCCGCCACGAGCAGTGGGCCGAGCTGAGGGCGCTCGTCGCCACCGTCGATCGCGCAGTTGACCAGGCGCGAGAGGTCGGATCGGTCCCGACGTCCCTGTGGGACACCGTCACGGGTAGTGAAGCGTCGCTGCGTAAGCAGCTTGACCTGTACCGACTGAACGTCGGCAATCACATCCGGCAGATCCCTCGGGTCGACACACATGGCCGCCGTGAGTATCTCGAGAAGAACGCCGAGGCAATCCTCTTCGACGCAAACGCCCTCCTGTCTTCCGTCAAGGCATGGACCGGATACCAGGCGCTCCACGCCGCGCGGGCGAGAGCCGCCGGACCCGAAGACGCCGGCGAGGCCCGGCTCGTCGACGCCATTGCGCGCCACACCGGCAAGGAGCTCGACTCCGCTCTCGCCGAGACGACGAGCCTCGTCGACTCGCTGACGCGGGAGCTGCGAATCATCGCCGAGCTCCCCGGACGCGACACACTGCCACTGCCCGGGAAGCGGAGGGACTCGATTGCAGCCCGCCAAACCTCCGCCCGTCTTCTGGAGGCGATCGAACCTCTTGCCGATGCTCTCCGTCCGCCAGCCCCTCCGCTCGAGGCTCCGGGTGTCGTCTGCGCACCCAAAACGCTGGATCTCGAGTCGTACCTTCGCATCCTGCGATGGTTCCTCGAGGACGGTGAGACCCTACGTGTCCTCGGATTTCCCGATCAGCTCGATGCTCTCGGTCCGATTTCTGCGATCTTCGGCGGAGCGAAGGAGAAGGTGGCGGCAGCGAGGGACAAGGTGGCGGCAAAGACACTGGTCGCCGTCACGGATCGCCGCATCATCACGGCCAAGACGAACGCATTCCTTGAGCAAGGCGAGATCCGTCGGGACATCCCGATTGACCGGGTGCGATACGTCCGAGCAGCGACCACACAGGACAGAAGCGGGCGCCTGGCGATCGACCTCATCACGCGCGACGAGAACATCCGGTGGCTCTTCCACGCTGACCTCGGCGCCACTCAAGTGGACGCGCTCGCCGCCGTGCTCGCCGAGTCGATGACGATCCCGGACGTTGAACGCGATGAGCTTCAACGGCGGCGCCACGCGCCCATCGAGGCGGGCAAGAAGGGCGAGAGCACTGGCACGAGGTCTACGGAACCGACTGGATCCGAGGCCACGACCTGCGATGCCGAGTAGGCCTCGAGCCAATTAACCCATTGCTTGAACTTGTTCAAAAACAGGTCTACAGTCAGTCCTGCCATCGAGTTGAACACGTTCAAGGGGGCTGAGGGCAATGGACCTCACCGTGGTCGCGTACGTCATCTACCTGCTCATCAGCATCGGGCTCACCGTCTGGGTGGCCCGCACGCTCAGCCACAACGGGCGCATCTTCATCGCCGACGTCCTCCAGGGCAACGAGAAGCTCGCGGACGCCGTCAACCAGCTCCTCGTCGTCGGCTTCTACCTCGTGAACATCGGCTTCGTGACCCTGTACCTGCGCTCGAGCGAGGAGATCGACACCGCCCGCGGCCTCTTCGAGGCACTGTCGGTCAAGCTCGGCGTCGTCCTGCTCGTCCTCGGCTTCATGCACCTGTGCAACGTCTGGGTGCTGAGCAAGATGCGGCGCCGCGGGATCATGGAGCGCCAGCAGACCCCGCCGGTCGCCCCGCAGGGGTGGACCGCTCCGGCCGGGGCCTGACCGATGGCCCCGGGCGCGCCGGTCACCCGGCGCCTCACGGTCCTGTACGACGCGAACTGCCCGCTCTGCGTCCACATCCGGCACTGGCTGCTCGCGCAGCCCTGGCTGGTGCCGCTCCGGCTGGTGCCCGCCGCGTCCTTCGAGGCGCAGCGGCAGTTCCCGCAGCTCGACCACGCGTCGACGCTGCGGGAGATCACCGTCATCGGGGACGCCGGGCAGGTGTGGACCGGAACCGACGCCTTCATCGTGTGCCTGTGGGCACTGGCCGAGCACCGGCCGAGGGCGAACTGGCTCGCCACCCCGGCCGGACGGCCGTTCGCCAGGGCGGCCATGTTCACGGCGGCCAGGTGGCGGGAGGCCGTACGGGACGGGAGCGGCGTCGCGGACGACGATGAACCGGCCTGTGACGAGCAGTGTTCCGCGCCCCGATAGGCTCGTGCACCGTGACTGATCAGAAGGCTCCCAAGAGTGAGCAGACCCGCACGCTCATCCTGGAAACCGCGCTCCGGCTCTTCCAGGAGCGCGGTTTCGACAAGACGACGATGCGCGGCATCGCCAAGGAGGCCGGGGTATCGGTCGGCAACGCCTACTACTACTTCGAGTCGAAGGAACACCTGGTCCAGGGGTTCTACGACCGGATCGGCGCCGCCCACCTGGCGGCGGTCCGGCCCATCCTGGCCAGCGAGAGCGACCTGCAGAAGCGGCTCGCGGGCGTACTGACGAGCTGGCTGGACATCGCCGCGCCCTACCACGAGTTCGCCTCGCAGTTCTTCAAGAACGCGGCGGACCCGGAGAGCCCGCTCAGCCCCTTCTCCCCGGAGTCGGAGACCGCGCGCAAGCAGGCGATCGACATGCACCGCGAGGTGCTGGCGGGCGCGAAGACCAAGGTTCCCGAGGAACTGGCCGACGTACTGCCGGAGCTGATGTGGCTCTCGCAGATGGGCCTGGTCCTCTACTGGGTCTTCGACCGCTCACCGAACAGCGAGAAGACCCGCCGCCTCGCCGAGCGCGGCGCGCAGCTCACGACCCGGGGCATCGTCCTGGCCCGCTTCCGCGTGCTGCGCCCGCTGGTGCGCGAGGTCCACGAGCTCTTCGCGGACTTCCTGCCCGGCATGGCCCAGACGGCGGTCTCCAGGAAGCGCGCCTCGGACCCCGACCCCGACCCCGATCCCGGCCCCGGCCCCGACCGGGCCTGACGCCCTACAGCCAGTCGAGCTCCCACAGGCGCCAGACGCCCGTGCCGTCGGAAAGGTACTGGGCGCCGGTGACGGCCTCGCGGGACATCACGTAGTCCTTCTTCTGCCAAATGGGCAGCATCGGGACCTGCTGGGCGACCAGCTTCTGCAATTCGCGGAAGTCGGCGGCCGCCTCGGCGCGGTCCGAGAAGGACTGGGTGCGGGTGATCAGATCGCCGATGGTCTTGTCGGCGAAGCCGTTGTTCATGGAGGAGTCGGCGCCGACGAGCGGGGCGACGAAGTTGTCCGCGTCCGGGAAGTCGGCGATCCACCCGATGGTGTAGGCGTCGAACTCGCCCGCCGCATAACCCTTCTGGAAGTCGCTCCACTTCTCCACGGGCTTGATCGTCAGCTGGAAGAGCCCGGTGGACTCCAGCTGCCTCTTGATCTCTTCGGCCTCGGCGACGTTCGCCCCGCGCACGTTGACCCCGAGGCCGACGTGGACCGGGGTGGTGATCCCGGCGTCCTTGAGGAGCTTCTTGGCGGTGGCGCCGTTGGGCGCCGGGTACGCGTCGAAGAACGGCGTGCTGTGCGCGGCGATGCCCGCCGGGACCAGGGAGTACAGCGGGGTGACCGTGCCCTTGTAGATCTGGCCGGCCAGCGCGGAGCGGTCCAGGACGGCGGCGACGGCCTGGCGTACGGCGGGCTGCGCCACGGTGGAGCCGGGGCGGACGTTGAAGACCATGCTGCGGGTCTCGGTGCCGCCGGACGCCTGGTAGCGGGTGTCCTTCAGGCCCGGGTTGAGGCCGGCGAGCACGGCGGGCGGCATGTCGCGGTGGGCGACCTCGATCCCGTGGTCCTGCCAGGCCGCGTCGAGCTGGGCGGAGTCCTTGAAGTACTTGACGGTGACGGCCCCCTTGGCGGGCTTGCCCTGGCCCTTGTACGCGTCGTTCGGCTTGAGCTCGGCGCTCGCGCCGGCCGTGTACGAGGCGAGGGTGAAGGGGCCGGAGCCGTCGATCTTGACGCCCTCGCGCAGGGCGTTGGCCGGGTACTTCTCCTTGTCCACGATCGAGGCGGCGCCCGTCGCGATCTTGAAGGGGAAGGTGGCGTCGCGCGCGGAGAGGTTGAAGGTCACGACGCGTCCCTCGGCCTTGACCGACTCCAGCGTGTTGAACAGCGGCGCCGGGCCCTGGTCGGAGTTGATCGCCTTGATGCGGTCGAAGGAGTGCTTGACGTCCTCGGCGGTGATCGGGCGCCCGGAGGAGAACTTCACGTCCGGGCGCAGCTCGCACTGGTACGTGGTCAGCTTCTGCCCGATGAACTTGCAGGCGGACGCGGCGTCGGGGAGGGGGGTGTCCGAGCCGGGCCGCATGGTCAGCAGCGACTGGTAGACGTTGCTGAACAGGGCCCAGGAACCGGCGTCGTAGGCCCCGGCGGGGTCGAGGGAGGACACCACGTCGCTCGTCCCGACGCGGATGGCGGTGCCGCTCCCCCGGCCCTCCTCGGGCAGCAGCTGCCAGGCGCCGGCGCCGGCCACGGCGACGAGCAGCCCGGCCGCGAGCACTTTCGAGCGGACAGACCGCAACATCCTTGACCCCACCCCACGTCGTCGCACACCGCGATGCGCGACCCGACCTCCGATTACCGGACAGCCAATCACGGAAAATCAGCCTCGGGAAGGCCGATTCTCGGGGTGTCGCTGCCGGTTGGGGCCGTTCAGGCCTGATATGAGGCGAGTTCCACGACTGTGATGTCGGACGGCGCCCCGACCCGGACCGGCGGCCCCCACGCACCGGCTCCGCGGGACACGTAGAGCTGGGTGTCCCCGTACCGCTCCAGGCCCGCGACGGTGGGGTTGGCGAGCGCGGCGACGTGGTTGCCGGGCCAGAGCTGACCGCCGTGGGTGTGGCCGGAGAGCTGGAGGTCCACGCCGTGCCGGACGGCGTCGTGGATGACCACCGGCTGGTGGGCGAGGAGGACCGCGGTACGGGTGCGGTCGCGGTCGCCGAGGGCCGCCCGGAAGTCGGGGCCGTGGCCCTCGCTCTCCCCCTGGACGTCGTTGACCCCGGCGAGGTCGAAGTACGCCAGCGCGCGGCGCGCGTTCTCCAGCGGGGTCACGCCCAGCTCGCGGACGTGGTCGACCCACTGCTGCGCGCCGGAGAAGTACTCGTGGTTGCCGGTGACGAAGTACGAGCCGTGGCGCGCGCGGAGCCGGCGCAGCGGCTCGGCGGCCGGGCCGAGGTCGTGGACGCTGCCGTCGACGAGGTCGCCGACGATCGCGATGAGGTCGGGCTGGGTCCCGTTGACGGCGTCCACGATCCGCTGGGTGTGCGCGCGGCCGAGCACGGGCCCGAGGTGCACGTCACTGACGACGGCGATCCGGAACCCGTGCGCCGCCCGCGGCAACTTGGCCAGCGGCACCTGGACCCGCTTGACGCGCGGCCCGCGCAGCACCCCGTACGCCCCGTTCCCGACGGTGCCGCCCGCCACGGCCACAGCCGCCCCGCCGAGCACCCGCGCGACGAACACCCGCCGATCCAGCTCCGGCGCACCACTCAGCCCCGCCGGCGCTTGAGGCGCGGGGTCCGGGGCGGAGCCCCGCGGCACCGCCGGGGCCGCGGCCGGGGCCGGGGCCGGGGCCGGGGCCCGGGCCGTCCCCGCGTACCGGCGGAGCCACACGGCTCGGACGGGCTCGGCCACCGCCATCGCCATCGCCAGATACAGCAGCACCGCCAGCCACAGGTACCCCGGCCACGCCACCACCCGCTCCAGCCAGAACGGAACCCCCGCCCGCCCCGCGACGAGCGCCGCCAGGGCCAGCACCGGCAGCGCCACGGCCACGACCGTGCCCGCGCGCCGGCCCGGGCCGCCCGGGGCCGTCGTATCGCGGACCAGGCGGACCCACAGCCAGCGGTGGACCAGCCCGAGGAGGGCCAGTACGACGGCCACCGCGACCACCACCAGCACGATCGTCACGCCGCGGCGCCCGTACGTGATTCACGCCGCAGCGCCCGCACCCCACGCAACCCGATCACTCCGACGGCCGTCCCCAGGAGAAAGGACGACACAGCCAGGAGAAGGTGTACCCAGAAGTACGCCGTCGGGTCACCCGTCGCGTCGAATGCCAGACCACTGCCGTTCTTCCACAGGTTCCGGACGAAAGACACCCAGATGAACCAGCTCCACACGCCGAAGGCGAGCAGGAACCAGGAGGCGGCACGGCTGAGTCTCATGCCCCCAGTATCTGGTCCGTCCCCGGTACGGACGCGACGGGGTGGGCTGACCCGGCGGTGGTTGCGGCGGGTTGGCCGGTCCGTGACGGCGCACAGCCGGTCGGGATGTACTTTCACCTGCGTGTCTGCCAGTAAGACCGCGCTGACGGTCCTTTCCGCCGCACTGCTGGTCCCCGCGATGCTCGTGACGCCCGCCCACGCCGCGCCGACGCCGACCCCGCCGGCGGACGGGAAGGGGCAGCCGCCCAAGGCGCTCGCCCCGCCCGCCTCGATGTCCACGGTCGGCGGCGCCTCACTCGGACAGCCCGGCACCCAGGTGAACCTGCTGCCCGGCGCGCCCGCCCTGCCCGCGAACCTGACGGGCCGGTCGTGGATCGTGGCGGACGCCGAGACCGGCAAGGTCCTGGCCGCGCACAACGCGCACTGGCGGCTCCCGCCCGCCTCGACCATGAAGATGCTCTTCGCGGACACCGTGCTGCCGACCCTCCCCAAGGACCAGGTCCACAAGGTCACCGAGCAGGAACTGTCCGATGTCGGCGCGGGCTCCAGCCTGGTCGGGGTCAAGGAGGACCACGAGTACTCCGTCCACGACCTGTGGCTCGGGGTGTTCCTGCGCTCAGGCAACGACGCCGTGCACGTGCTGTCCGCCATGAACGGCGGCGTCGACAAGACCGTCAAGGACATGCAGGCGCACGCCGAGGAGCTCCAGGCCCTCGACACGCACGTGGTCTCCCCGGACGGCTACGACGCGCCCGGCCAGGTGTCGAGCGCGTACGACCTCACCCTCATCGCGCGCTCGGGCCTGCAGAAGCAGGACTTCCGGGAGTACTGCGGCACGTCCAGCGCGAAGTTCCCCGGCCGGCAGGAGGCCGGGAAGCCGCGCGACTACTTCGAGATCCAGAACACCAACCGGCTGATGACGGGCGCGGGCGGCATCTCCCCGTACAAGGGCATCGCCGGGGTCAAGAACGGCAACACGACGATGGCGGGCTCCACCTTCACCGGCGCGGCCCAGCGCGGTGACAAGAAGCTGCTGGTCACGGTGATGAACCCCGGCGCCGGTGGCGTCAACTCCGTGTACGAGGAGACCGCGGACCTCTTCGACTGGGGCTTCGCCGCGCAGGGGAAGGTCAAGCCGGTGGGCGAGCTGGTCCCGCCGAAGAGCGCGGACACGACCTCGCAGGGCTCCCCCGCGCAGTCGCACGAGAACAACGCGTCGGCGGCCGGTGGGGGCGCCGGCGGCGGGATCGGCACCGCCCTCGGCATCGCGGGCGGGGCGCTCGCGGTGCTCGCGGGCGGGGCCTTCGCCGTCAACCGCCGCTGGCCGCGGGGGCGCCGGGGTCGCGGGTCGGCGTGATGGGCCCGGCCTCCGCGGCGGCGGGACCCGGCTCCTGCTCCGGGTCCTGGGCCCCGTCGCCGTCCGCGTCGTCGCGGCTCGCCGTCCAGGCCGCGCAGAAGAGCAGCAGCTTCGCCGTGAAGTTGATCCACAGCAGCAGGGCGATCGGCACGCCGAAGGCCCCGTACATGCTCTTTGCGGCGACCCCGCGCATATAGCCGCTGAGCAGCAGTTTCAGCAGCTCGAAGCCCGCCGCGCCGATGAGCGCGGCCTGGAGCAGGCGGCCGCGCGGCGGTTCGACGCCGGGCAGCAGGGTCAGGACGTAGAGCAGCAGCAGGAACGCGGCCAGCACGCCGACGAGGAAGGCCCCGGCCCGCAGCAGCGCACCCCCCGCACCGTCCTGCGGGATGCCCAGCCAGCCGCCGAGGCGGCCGACGGCGCTGGAGCCCACGATCGAGGCGGCGGCCGAGCCCAGGCTCGCACCGCCGAGGCCGATCAGGACGAGCGTGTCCTTGCCCTTGCGCACGAAGGGGTTGCCGTCGTCCTCGTCGTCCTTCTCCCACACCGCGCGCAGGCAGTCCCGCATCGAGCCGACCCACCCGATGCCGGTGAAGAGCAGCACGGCCCCCGCCACCAGCCCGATGGTGCCCGCGTTCGCGACGAGGGCGTCGAGGTCGAGCTGGTCGGAGATGCCGGGGACCTGCTCGGCGAGGTTGTGCTGCAAGCGCTCCAGTTGCTCCTTGCTGAGCAGCGCGGCGCCGACGGCGGCGGCCACGGTGATCAGCGGGAAGAGCGCGAGGAAGCTGATGAAGGTGATCGCGGAGGCGAGCCGGGTCCAGTGCACGCGATCGAGCCGCTGGTACGAACGCCACGCGTGGGTCCGCATCAGGGCGGCCACCAGGGGCCCGATCGCCGGGAGTTTCCTCAGCCAGTCCATACCGTCACCGTAAATGAGCTGTCGGAAATGGCCGGGATTGCCGCCGCTGGGGACTACGGTCGTCGTTTGTGACTTTTCGCCCGACGGCTCGCCCGTTCCATGCCCTGGTCCTGCGCAGGATCGGTTTCCGGCTCAGGTTCCGGTACAGATTCCTGCGTCAGTCGAGGACGGCGGCGGTGTCGGTCGGTGACCCGAGCTGTGCCGGTACTCCGGTCGGGCCGCTGCCGAAGGGGTACTCCCGGAGCTTGCGCCAGACCCCGTCGGAGCCCTGCTCGTAGAGGGCGAATCCGCCGCAGAGCCAATCCGCGGAGTACTCCGCGAGCGCGCTGAACGCCAGGTCCATCGCCTCCTCGGAGATCCCGTGGGCGACCGTGACGTGCGGGTGGTACGGGAACGCCAGCTCGCGGCTGAGCGGACCCTCGGGGTCGCGGACCCGGCCCTGGAGGCGGGTGCAGCTCGTGGCGCCCTCGACGACCTTGACGAAGACGACCGGCGAGAGGGGGCGGAAGGTGCCCGTGCCGGCCAGCCGCATCGGGAAGGGGCGGCAGGACGCCGCCACGTCGGCGAGGTGGGCGCGGATCTCCGGAAGCCGCTCCGCCTCCACCTCGGTGGGCGGCACGAGGGTGACGTGCGTGGGGATGCCGTGCGCGGCTGCGTCCCCGAAGCCCGCGCGCCGCTCCTGGAGCAGGCTGCCGTACGGCTCCGGGACCGCGATCGAAACGCCGAGCGTTACGGTCCCCACGAGTCTCTCCTCCGTCGTCGTTCCGGTCGTCGGGCGCTGCCTGGGTGCCGGCTGCGCGCTGCCTGTGTGAGTGCTGCCGCCCCAGTGTGGCGCCAGCACCCCCCAGATCGCCAGGGCCCTCTTTCGCTCAGTGCTTCGCGGGGAGGAGTCCGAGCCTGTCGTAGGCCTGCGCCAGGGTCTCCGCGGCGACCGCCCGAGCCTTCTCCGCGCCCTTGGCCAGCAGGGAGTCCAGGGTCTCCGGGTCGTCCAGGTACTCCTGGGTGCGCTGCTTGAACGGTGTGACGAAATCGACCATCACACCGGCCAGATCGGTCTTGAGCGCGCCGTAGCCCTTGCCCTCGTAGCGGGCCTCCAGGGCGGGGATGCTCTCGCCCGTGAGCGTGGAGTAGATCGTGAGCAGGTTGCTGACGCCGGGCTTCTCCACGGCGTCGAAACGGATCACGGCCTCGGTGTCGGTGACCGCGCTCTTGATCTTCTTCTCGGTGGCCTTGGGCTCGTCGAGGAGGTTGATCAGGCCCTTGGGGGAGGACGCCGACTTCGACATCTTGATCGACGGGTCCTGGAGGTCGTAGATCTTCGCGACCTCCTTGACGATGTGCGCCGCGGGGAGGGTGAAGGTGTCGCCGAAGCGCTGGTTGAAGCGCTCGGCCAGGTCGCGGGTCAGCTCGATGTGCTGGCGCTGGTCCTCGCCCACGGGCACGGCGTCCGCCTGGTAGAGCAGGATGTCGGCGACCTGGAGGATCGGGTACGTGAAGAGGCCGACGGTGGCGTTGTTCGCACCCTGCTTGGCGGACTTGTCCTTGAACTGGGTCATCCGGCTGGCCTCGCCGAAGCCGGTGATGCAGTTCATGACCCAGCCGAGCTGCGCGTGCTCGGGGACGTGGCTCTGGATGAAGAGCGTGCAGCGCTCGGGGTCGAGCCCGGCCGCGAGGAGCTGCGCGGCGGAGAGCCGGGTGTTGGCCCTCAGGTCCTTCGGATCCTGCGGCATGGTGATCGCGTGCAGGTCGACGACCATGTAGAAGGCGTCGTGCGTGTCCTGCAGGGCCACGTACTGGCGGATGGCTCCGAGGTAGTTCCCGAGGTGGAACGAACCGGAGGTGGGCTGGATGCCGGAGAGCGCGCGAGGACGATCAGAAGCCATGGCTTCATTCTCTCAGGTGCGGGGCGGGGCTCCGCCCCTGCGCTGGCCGGATCCGGGCGGGGCCCGGCCCGGGGCCGCCCCCGCGCCCCGGGCGGCGCGGGCGGCCGCGCCCGTACTCGCGCGTAGCCGCGCGGCCGGATCTTGCCCGAAGCAAGCGACCGCTTTCCCCGCAGCCCCGCCCGGCCGGCCACGCGGGCAGAGCTGCAAAGATCAGCCCCGCCCGCGTGTGAGGCGGCGCCGCAGGGTTACGGCTGCGGCAGGCCCGGGGCCGGGAAGGCGGACATCAGGTCCGCGACCTCCGCACGGATGGCGGCGAGGGCCGGCTCGTCGGACTTCGCGGCCGCGTCCACCGCGCGGGAGATCCAGTCGGCGACCAGCGGCATGTGGTCGACCCCAAGGCCCCGCGACGTCAGCGACGGCGTACCGATCCGGATCCCCGAGGGGTCGAACGGCTTGCGCGGATCGAACGGCACCGTGTTGTAGTTCACCACGATCCCCGCCCGGTCCAGCGCCTTCGCCGCGACCTTGCCCGGGACGTCCCGCGACGTCAGGTCCATCAGGATCAGGTGGTTGTCCGTACCGCCCGACACCAGGTCGAAGCCCCGGGCCAGCAGCTCCGCGGCCAGCGCCTTCGCGTTGGCGACGACCGCGTGCGCGTACGACACGAAGGACGGCTGCGCCGCCTCGTGCAGCGCCACCGCGATACCGGCCGTCGTCTGGTTGTGCGGGCCGCCCTGGAGGCCGGGGAACACCGCCTTGTCGATCGCCTTCGCGTGCTCCGACCGGCACATCAGCATCGCGCCGCGAGGACCGCGCAGGGTCTTGTGCGTGGTCGTGGAGATCACGTCCACGTGCCCCGCCGGGGACGGGTGCGCGCCGCCCGCGATGAGGCCCGCGATGTGCGCCACGTCCGCCACCAGGATCGAGCCCGCCTCCTCGGCGATGGACGCGAAGGCCGCGAAGTCGATCGTCCGGGGCAGCGCCGTGCCGCCGCAGAAGATGATCTTCGGCCGCTCGGCCAGCGCGAGGTCGCGCACCGCGTCGTAGTCGATGAGCCCCGTCCCGGCCGAGACCCCGTACTGCACGCCCCGGAACCACGAGCCCGTCGCGGACACGCCCCAGCCGTGGGTCAGGTGCCCGCCCATCGGCAGGGCCATGCCCATCACCGTGTCGCCGGGCTTCGCGAAGGCGAGGTACACCGCCAGGTTGGCCGGCGAGCCGGAGTACGGCTGCACGTTCGCGTGGTCCACCCCGAACAGGCCCTTGGCCCGCTCGACGGCCAGCGCCTCGACGCGGTCGATGTTCTGCTGGCCCTCGTAGTACCGGCGGCCGGGGTAGCCCTCGCTGTACTTGTTCTGCAGCACCGTGCCGGAGGCCTCCAGCACCGCCGCGGACACGTAGTTCTCGCTCGGGATCAGGCGCAGGGTCTCGGCCTGCAGGGATTCCTCCGCCGCGACGAACGACGCCAGTTCGGGGTCGGTCGCGAAAAGGGCGGGATGGGCGGGGTGGGCGGACGGCTGGCGCGCGGTCATGGCGGCTCCTCCGGGGTCGATGTCAGGTCTCGTCCCCGCGAGGCCCAGGCGAGCGGCCCTGTGTGCGGTGTCGTGCCCGCACGACTCCCCCGGAGTCGGTTCTCCGTGCGCCAGTCGTCGTGCGTACCGGCCACCTTAGCGGGCGCGCCACGAGAAAGGTTTCTCCGTCCGGTATACGAGCGAGGATGGAGGGTGACGCCACCCTCGTCACAGGCCTGACGGACGATCGGAGACCCCGTGTCGACAACTGCAGATGCCATCCGTTCCGCCGACGCGCACAGCGCGCACAACTACCACCCGCTGCCCGTCGTCGTCGCGACCGCGGACGGCGCGTGGATGACCGACGTGGAGGGCCGCCGGTACCTGGACATGCTGGCGGGCTACTCGGCCCTCAACTTCGGCCACGCGAACCGCCGCCTCCTCGACGCGGCCCGCGCCCAACTGGAGCGGGTCACGCTCACCTCCCGCGCCTTCCACCACGACCGCTTCGCCGACTTCTGCACCGAACTCGCCGCGCTGTGCGGCAAGGAGATGGTGCTCCCCATGAACACGGGCGCGGAGGCCGTGGAGACGGCCGTGAAGACCGCCCGAAAGTGGGGCTACGAGGTCAAGGGCGTCCCGGACGGCCACGCCAAGATCGTGGTCGCGGCCGACAACTTCCACGGCCGCACGACGACGATCGTCTCCTTCTCCACCGACCACGAGGCCCGCGACCACTTCGGGCCGTACACCCCGGGCTTCGAGATCGTCCCGTACGGGGACCTCACCGCGCTCGCCGCGGCCGTCACCGAGAACACCGTGGCCGTACTGCTGGAGCCGATCCAGGGCGAGGCGGGGGTCCTCGTGCCGCCCGCCGGATACCTGCGCGGCGTACGGGAACTGACGCGCGCGCGGGGCGTCCTGTTCATGGCGGACGAGATCCAGTCGGGCCTGGGCCGCACCGGCAGGACCTTCGCGTGCGAGCACGAGGAGGTCGTCCCGGACGTGTACATCCTCGGCAAGGCCCTCGGCGGCGGGGTCGTGCCCGTCTCGGCGGTCGTCGCCGACCGGGACGTGCTCGGCGTGTTCAAGGCGGGCGAGCACGGCTCCACCTTCGGCGGCAATCCGCTCGCCTGTGCCGTGGCCCTGGAGGTCATCGCGATGCTCCGCACCGGCGAGTTCCAGCAGCGCGCCACCGAACTCGGCGACCACCTGCACCGGGAGCTGAACCTGCTGGTCGGCGGGGGCGCGGTGACGGCCGTACGGGGACGCGGGCTGTGGGCCGGCGTCGACATCGACCCGGCGCTCGGGACCGGCCGGGAGATCTCCGAGAAGCTGATGGGGCTCGGGGTGCTGGTGAAGGACACCCACGGTTCCACGATCCGGATCGCGCCGCCGCTGGTGATCACCAAGGAGGACCTGGACTGGGGCCTGGACCAGCTCAGGTCGGTGCTGTCCGCCTGATCAGAGGATGCCGCGTCTCACAAGATGACGTGGGGCAGGAAGCGGGCGTACTCGTCCGTGACCGGCCCCGCCGATTCGCGGATGCCGAGCCCCGCCGCCTCGTCCTCGACGACCCACGCGCCGAGCACCACCCGGTTGCCGTCGAAGTCGGGCAGCGGGGCGAGGCCCTGGAAGCAGTACGCCTCCCCCTCCGCCGGGACGAACGGCTCGCCGCTCCCGTCCGCCGGGTGCAGCGTCACCCCGGCGCCCTCGCGCCCCAGCAGCGGCTTCGCGACGTACCCGGCAGCGCCGGCCTCCGCGAGCTCGCGCGGTCCGTCGAGGTAGGCGGGCAGCAGGTTCGGGTGCTCCGGGAAGAGCTCCCACAGGACCGCCAGCAGCGCCTTGTTGGACAGCAGCATCTTCCACATCGGCTCGATCCACACGGTCGAGCCGGAGCCGCCGCCGTGGTCGTAGGTGCCGAGGACCTGCGGGCCGAACTCGTCGGCGGCCAGCCATTCCCACGGGTAGAGCTTGAAGCAGCTGCGGATGAAGCGCAGCTTCTGGTCCACGAACCGGCCGGACAGGCTGTCCCAGCCGATCTGTTCGACGGACAGGGCCTCGGTCTCCAGGCCCGCCTGCTCGGCGGTCTCCTGGAGGTAGGCGACCGTCATCAGGTCCTCGCCGAGCTCGTCGGTCTCGGAGTGCGCGAAGTGCAGCGGGCCGGGCGGGAGCAGCTCCGCCTGCCGGCGCCAGGCGTCGACGAGGCGCTCGTGCAGGGAGTTCCACTGGTCGGCGCCGGGGAAGCGTTCCTCCATCCAGAACCACTGCGGACTCGCCGCCTCCACGAGGGAGGTCGGGGTGTCGGCGTTGTACTCCAGCAGCTTCGCCGGGCTGCCGGAGCCGTCGTAGCGCAGGTCGAACCGCCCGTACAGGGAGGGCTGTTCGGCGCGCCGCCGCCAGGACTCGGCGATGCGGCCCGCGAGCTGGGGGTCGGTGATGCCGAGGTCCGCGAAGCGGTCGTGCTCGACGATGTGCGCTGCGGCCGCCAGGCACATGGCGTGCAGTTCCTCGACGACGTTCTCCAGCGCCTCGACCTCGGGGAGCGAGAAGGAGTAGTACGCGCTCTCGTCCCAGTACGGGCGCAGGGTGTCGTCGGGGTAGCGGGTGAGGGGGTAGATCAGCCCCTGTTCCTCCACCGTCCGCTGCCAGTCCGGGCGGGGCTCGATGGTGTGGCGTTCCATCGGGGATCAGCCGCCGCTGGAGCCGGTGTGGCTGCCGCCGCCGATGCCGCCGCGGGTGACGGCCGACTTGTCGAAGCTGCCGCCGCTCACCCGGTTGTTGGCGGTGCTGCCGCCGTAGTAGTACGAGCCGCGGCCGCCGCTCTTGCACTCCTTGGTGTTCAGCTTCTCCATCGTGACGCGGTCGGCGCAGCGCTTGTCGGGCTCGTTGCTGCTGCCGCAGGCGACCAGGGCGGCCGCGAGCAGGCCCATGCCGCCGAGCGCGACGGTGCCGGAGCGCATACGGCGCTGGTTGGTACTGCTGCTGGTGTCCATCTGTGGCGGCTCCCCTGGTGGCGTGCTGCCGACAGAGTAGAGCGGTGCCCCGGATCGATGGAATCCGGCCGTTGTCACACCCGGCTCATACCCTTCACCTACAGTCGGTTCGTGCTCATTGGGATGATTTGCGCGCTCGGTGCGGCGGTCTGCTTCGGTACGGCGTCGGTCCTCCAGGCGGTGGCCGCGCGGGCGGCGGAGCCGGGTACCGGCTCGGGAGTGGACACCGCCCTGCTGCTACGGGCCCTGCGCCAGTGGCGGTACCTCGCCGGACTCGGGCTGGACGGGGTCGGCTTCGTCCTGCAGATCGTGGCGCTGCGGCACATCCCGATCTACGCGGTGGGGGCGGCGCTGGCGGCCAGCCTCGCGGTCACGGCGGTGGTCTCGGCGCGACTGCTGGGGACGCGGCTGAGCAGGAGCGAGTGGGCCGCCGTCGCGGTGGTCTGCGCGGGACTGCTCATGCTCGGGCTGGCGTCCGGGGAGGAGGGCTCCGGGGAGGGGTCGCTGGAGCTGAAGCTGGGACTGCTGGCCGTGGCGGGCCTGGTACTGCTGGTGGGAGCGGTGGCGGGCGGGCTGCCGGACCGGCCCCGGGCCCTGGTGCTGGGCCTCGCGGCCGGCACCGGCTTCGGGGTGGTGGAGGTGTCCGTCCGCCTCATCGACGGGCCGTCGCTCACCAACCCGGCGCTGTACGCACTGCTGCTGGGCGGGGGCGCCGGCTTCCTGCTGCTCACCTCGGCCCTGCAGCGCGGCTCGGTGACGGCGGCGACCGCCGGGCTGGTGCTCGGCGAGACGATCGGCCCGGCGGCGGTGGGCGTGATCTGGCTCGGCGACCGCCCCCGCGAGGGACTGGCCTGGCTGGCGGTGACGGGCTTCGCGGTGGCCGTCGCCGGAGCCCTGGCCCTGGCCCGCTTCGGCGAACCCCCGGCCGAGGAGCCGGGCGCGACCTCTTAGGGCAGCGCCGCCACCAGCGCGGCCAGGGTCGCCGACCAGGCGCTGATCGGCGGGGTCCCGTACCCGACGACCAGTGCCTCGCGGGGCGGGACCACCGCGTCCGGGTGCCGGAAGGACGACAGCGGGTGCACGGCCAGGTCCTGCCAGGCCGCCGACCGCATCACCTCGCGCTCGGTGCCCGGCGGCAGGTCCAGCACCGCGTGCAGCCCCGCCGCGATGCCCGAGACCTCCACCCGGCCCGAGACGGCCGCGACCAGCTCGTCCCGCCGCCGCCGGTAGCGCGTCCGCATCCCCCGCACGTGCCGGTCGTACGCGCCGGAGCGGATGAACTCCGCGAGGGTGAGCTGGTCCAGCGCGCTGGAGGTCCAGTCGACCCGCCCCTTCATCGCCAGCACCTCGTCCAGCACCGACGGCGGGACGACCATCCAGCCCATCCGCAGCCCGGGCGCCAGGGACTTGCTCGCCGTCCCCAGGTACACCACCCGGTCCGGGTCCAGCCCCTGCAGGGCCCCGACCTGCTGGCGGTCGTAGCGGAACTCCCCGTCGTAGTCGTCCTCCAGGACCAGCCCGCCCGTGGTCCGCGCCCAGTCCACCACCGCCGTCCGCCGCGCGGGGGTGAGCGCGGCGCCCGTGGGGAACTGGTGCGCCGGCGTCAGCAGCACCGCGCCGGCCTCGGAGGGCAGCTGCGCCGTACGGGCCCCCGCGCCGTCCACGGCCATCGCGCGGGTCCGCAGCCCCGCCCCGGAGAGCAGCCCCCAGTGGATGTCCAGCCCGTACCCCTCCACCGCCACCTCCCGGACCCGCCGGGCCTTGAGCACCCGCGCCAGCAGCATCAGCCCGTGCACGAAGCCCGCGCAGAGCACGATCCGCTCCGGGTCCGCGTACACCCCGCGCGCCCGCGCCAGGTACCCGGCCAGCGCCTCGCGCAGCTCGACGCGCCCGCGCGGGTCGCTCCCGTACCCGAAGGCCTCGTTCGGGGCGTCGGTCAGCGCCCGCCGGGCCGCCGACAGCCAGGCCGCGCGCGGGAATCCGCTCAGGTCCGGGGTGCCCGGCAGCAGGCTGTACGAATGCCCCGGCCGCGCGGGACGGCGTACCGGCGCGGCCTGCGCGCTGCGCCGCGGCCGGGCCCGCTGCGCGACCCGCGTACCGGAGCCCTGGCGGGCCGTCAGCCAGCCCTCGGCGACGAGCTCGGCGTACGCCTCCGCGACCGTGTTCCGGGCGATCCCGAGGTCGGCGGCGAGCGAGCGCGAGGAGGGCAGCCGGGTCCCCGGGGCCAGCCGCCCGCTGCGCGCGGCCTCGCGCAGCGACTCGGCGAGCCCGGCCCGCAGGCCGCGCCCGGGGGTGAGTTCCAGATGCAGGTCCGCGCCGAAAGTGGCCCACGATTCCGTCATGGAGATGGACCATATCGGTGGTCCGCCTGCTTCGTAGGGTGGGGACATGACCACGCACCAGCACCCCGCCGAGACCGTCCCCGAACAGGCCCCCCGCATGCAGTGGGCCAAGGCCGCCCCCGAGGTCTACAAGGCCGTCTACGCCCTGGAGGTCGCCTCCCGGAAGGGCCTGGACCCGACCCTGGTCGAGCTCGTGAAGCTCCGCGCCTCGCAGCTCAACCACTGCGCGTTCTGCCTGGACATGCACACCAAGGACGCGCTGGCGGCGGGCGAGAGCGTGGAACGGATCGTGCTCCTCGGCGCCTGGGAGGAGTCGCGCCACTTCTACACCGAGAAGGAGCTCGCGGCCATCGAGCTGACGGAGGCCGTGACCGTACTGACGGACGGCTTCGTCCCCGACGAGGTGTACGAGCGGGCCGCGAAGCACTTCGAGGAGCAGGAACTCGCCCACCTGATCGCCCTGATCGCGACGATCAACGTCTGGAACCGCTTCGGCGTCACCACCCGCATGACCCCGGGCCACTACAAGGCAGGCACCCACAAGGCCTGACGGGCGGTCGTGGACACACGGAGAACGCCCCGGCGGGCAGGCCCGCCGGGGCGTTCTCCGTGAAGCGGTGGAGCGGGTGGCTCCGGTGGAGCAGGTGGCTCCGGTGGATCAGATCAGGCCGAGCTCGCGGACCGCGTCGCGCTCCTCGACGAGCTCCGCCACGGACGCGTCGATGCGCGTACGGGAGAACTCGTTGATGTCCAGGCCCTGGACGATCTCGTACTTGCCGTCCTTGGTGGTGACGGGGAAGGAGGAGATGATGCCCTCCGGGACGCCGTAGGAGCCGTCCGACGGGATGCCCATCGAGGTCCAGTCGCCCGCGGCGGTGCCGTTGACCCAGGTGTGCACGTGGTCGATGGCGGCGTTCGCGGCCGAGGCGGCGGAGGACGCGCCACGGGCCTCGATGATCGCGGCGCCGCGCTTGGCGACGGTCGGGATGAAGGTCTCGGCGAGCCACAGCTCGTCGCTGACGACCTCGGCGGCGTTCTTGCCGGCGATCTCCGCGTGGAAGATGTCCGGGTACTGGGTGGCCGAGTGGTTGCCCCAGATGGTCAGACGCCTGATGTCGGAGACATCGGCGCCGGCCTTCTGCGCGAGCTGCGAGATCGCCCGGTTGTGGTCCAGACGGGTCATCGCGGTGAAGCGCTCGCGCGGTACGTCCGGGGCGGCGGCCTGCGCGATGAGCGCGTTGGTGTTGGCCGGGTTGCCGACGACGAGGACCTTGATGTCGTCCGCGGCGTGGTCGTTGATGGCCTTGCCCTGCGGCTTGAAGATGCCGCCGTTGGCGGAGAGCAGGTCGCCGCGCTCCATGCCCTTGGTGCGCGGGCGGGCGCCCACGAGCAGGGCTACGTTCGCGCCCTCGAAGCCCTGGTTCGGGTCGTCGAAGATGTCGATGCCCTTGAGCAGCGGGAACGCGCAGTCGTCGAGCTCCATGGCGGTGCCCTCAGCGGCCTTCATGCCCTGGGGGATCTCCAGAAGACGGAGCTTGACCGGCACGTCCGCGCCGAGCAGGTGGCCGGACGCGATGCGGAAGAGCAGCGCGTAGCCGATCTGGCCGGCGGCGCCGGTGACGGTGACATTCACGGGAGTGCGGGTCATGGCCTTCTCCGTTAGACAGCTGGCGGTGGGGCGTCCCCGCCCCATGTGCTGGGAGGACGCCGCTCCCCGACCCTGTAAATCTTGACGTGAAGAGACATCCGCGGTCAGGCTATCCGACCCGGGACCGGGCCAACCCCCCGGTCCGTGTGGTGCGTGGCACACGGACCGGCGGTTCGAAGGCCCGGCGGCCCGATTCCCCCTGCGTTTCGGCAGTTCGCGGGCGTTCCACCCCGAAGATCGGCCCGTTTCGGGGGCTTCGGGTTCACCCGGTGGACACGGCTCGTGCGGTCACGGCGCTAGCGCACGGTGAAGCGGACCGCGCTCTCCAGGAACGGGATGTCCAGCAGCGCCTTGGGCTCCATGGCCAGCGCGAGCAGCGTGATCGCCACGCCCAGCAGCCCGTACGTGACCATGTCCGTGAAGCGGGAGCGCACCGCGAGCATGCCCACGGACGGCAGTATCCGCCGCAGCACCGCCGCCGCGATCAGGGCGATGCCGATCAGCAGGCAGCCGACGCGCGGGTGCCCCGTCGCGGTGGACAGCAGCCCTGCCGCGGTCGCCGCGAGCACCGCGAGCATCGGCCACTGGCGGGCCGGTGCGGGGGCGTCCCCGGGCGCGGCGCGGCCGCCGCCCTCGGGGCGGGCGGTGTCCTGCGTGACGGAGGGGAAGCGCCGCGACTTCGCGGCGCCGGCCTCGGCGTCCGCCGTCTCGGCAGCCGCAGCCCCGGCGTCCGCCTTGTCGGCGGACGCCGCATCGGCGGCCGCGGGTGTCTTCGGGGCCCGTCCGGACGGCGAGGCCTCCGGCGCGGTCCCGCTCGTGCCGCCTGTCCCGCCTGTCCCGCCTGTCCCGCCCGTGGCTCCCGTGCCGCCCGTGGCGCCGTCCGGGGTCGGGTCCGCCGCGCGCTCAGCCCGCACTGGTGTCGGTCCGTTCGGCGGCCTCGACGACGTTGACCAGCAGCTGGGCCCGGGTCATCGGGCCGACTCCACCCGGATTCGGGGAGATCCAGCCCGCGACCTCGGCGACCCCGGGGTGCACGTCGCCGACGATCTTCCCCTTCTCGTCGCGGCTGACGCCGACGTCCAGCACGGCCGCGCCCGGCTTCACGTCCTCCGGCTTGACCAGGTGCGGGACACCGGCCGCCGCGACGATGATGTCCGCCTGGCGCAGCAGCCCGGAAAGGTCTCGCGTACCGGTGTGGCACAGCGTCACGGTCGCGTTCTCGGACTTGCGGGTGAGCAGCAGGCCGATGGAGCGGCCGACGGTGATGCCGCGGCCGAGGACCACGACGTGCGCGCCGTTGATCTCCACGCCGTGGTGGCGCAGCAGTTCGACGATCCCGTACGGGGTGCAGGGCAGCGGGCCCGGCTCGTTCAGCACCAGCCTGCCCAGCGACATCGGGTGCAGGCCGTCGGCGTCCTTCTCCGGGGCCATCAGCTCCAGGACGCGGTTGGTGTCGATGCCCTTGGGGAGCGGGAGTTGGACGATGTAGCCCGTGCACTCCGGGTTGGCGTTGAGCTCCCGTACGACCGCCTCGATGTCCTCCTGGGAGGCCGTCGCGGGCAGTTCGCGCTGGATGGAGGCGATGCCGACCTCCGCGCAGTCCTTGTGCTTGCCGTTGACGTACCAGCGGCTGCCCGGGTCGTCGCCGACCAGCAGGGTGCCGAGGCCGGGGGTGATGCCCCGGGTCTTGAGCGATGCCACGCGGGCGGTCAGTTCGGACTTGATCGCGGCTGCGGTGGCCTTGCCGTCGAGAATCTGGGCGGTCATGGGTCCATCCTCCCGGATGAAGTGGTCCTGGTTCCAGTCGCGCCCTCCATTGCACTTGCACAACAAGTCACCGGCCGGTCGCACACCGGCTGGACAAGTCCGCTCCGGCCGGACGACGATGGCCGAAAGAGTTGCCGCGAGCAGTGCCGGGGGGCGGGCCGCATACCGAACGCAGTGATCCTCCGCGCGTGCCGTGCGTCCCCGCACTTCCACGGAGGAACACCCCAGATGAGCTTCGGCGACCCGAACAACCCGTACGGGCAGCAGCCGCAGGGCCAGCCCGGTTACGGCTACCCGCAGCAGGCCCCGCAGGGCGTCCCGCCCCAGGGCGGCTACGCCTACCCGCAGCAGCAGGCCCCGGCGCCCCAGGGATACCCGGGCTACGCCGCGTACCCGGTCGCCCCCGGCGGCTACCCGGGCATCCCGGTGCAGATGCCGGGCCTGATGAAGACCGCGCGCGTCCTGCTGTTCATCATCGGCGGCCTCCAGCTGATCGGCGGCGCCCTGGCGATCCTCGGCGGGGTCATCCTCTCGTCGGAGGTGTCGAACTCGAGCGGCGAGCTCACGGGCGGAATCATCACCGCCATCGGCATCGCGGTGGTCGCCTTCGCCCTGCTGCCCATCATCCTCGGCATCAGGTTCGCCAAGGGCCGGGGCGGCGTCCGCGTCATGACGATCATCTACGCGGCGCTGGGCCTCCTGGGCAGCCTCGGCAACATCGGCACCGCCGTCGGCAGCGACCACGCGGTGGCGATCGCGCCGGCGGTCTTCGGCGCGGGCATCGGCCTGACCATCAGCGGCATCATCCTGGCGTCCATGGTCAACAACAGCGCCACCGTCTGGTTCAAGCGCCCGCGCTACTGAACCCGGACCCCGGCCCGGCAACGGCGAAGGCCGCGTCCCGCAGTCTGCGGGACGC
>NZ_JBHWVJ010000034.1:0-2895 GCF_042736725.1 Streptomyces sp. NPDC060028
GACCGGCTCGGGGGCGACCTCGACCTCGGGCAGGGGCAACGGCTCGGGCGCCGGGCGGGCCGGCGGGCCGGGAAGCGGCGCGGCGACGCCTGCGCGGAGGCAGGTTGTCGCTCGGGCTGCCGCTGTCGGCGCCTGCGGTGGTGGTGTTGTCGTTTTCGTTGCCCAGCATGCGGGGTTCTCCCGTCACGCTCCCGGGCGCCGCGGCTGACTTCCGGTCCGGCACGGTTCCGCCTGCACGAGCGCGGAACCGGCCTCCGGGGCGCGTTCGCCACACGGGAGCTCAGTTCATGGCCGCCGGTTCCGTACGTGTTGTCCGTACGGCCTGGCGGAAGTCTTCAGGTCAGTGCGCGGCCCGACCCAGGTGGCTCCCGAGTGCCAGGGCTGCGCGACGACGACGATCCTTACGCGGCGGGACCTTCCGGCGCCTTCGCGTCGGCGGCTACGGCGGCCGTGGGTGGGGCGGCCGTGACAGCCTCGCGGTCGGGCGCGAGCGGGTCGGTCACCGTGCCGGACTCCTCGTCGAAGAGCCCCTGCGCCAGCCTGGTCACCGCTGCGGGGACCGGCGGCGCCAGGTCGGCCACAGCTCGGAGACCGGACAGGACGTCGTCGGGTCGCACGGCAGGTGTCAGATGCCGAACAACCAGCCGCAGTATCGCACAAGCATTGTCCAGGGGCCTATCAGCCGGTGCGGGAACCGCTTCCAGACTGACCACGGCGCCCCGGGTGTCGAAGGTCCGCATGCCGTTCTTGGTGCGGCGCTGGACCTCCACGGCCTCCGCGGCGAGGAAGGCGGCCACGGCGCGCTCGGCGTCCGCGTGCTCCACGCCGTCCAGGCGCAGCTCCCAGACGGAGGCGGTCAGGCGGTCGGCGAGGCCCGAGGTGCGGGCTTCGACGGCGTCGATGATGTCGAGGCCGAGGGGCATCGACTCGTCGAGCAGTTCGCGGAGCTTCGCGGGGTCGCGGGGTGCGGCGAGGGCGATCTCCAGGTATTCGGCCTCGCTGCCGGTCCCGGTCGGGGCGGCGTTCGCGTACGAGACGCGGGGGTGCGGGGTGAAGCCCGCCGAGTACGCCATGGGCACCTCCGAGCGGCGCAGGGCCCGCTCGAAGGCGCGCTGGAAGTCCCGGTGGCTGGTGAACCGGAGGCGGCCGCGCTTGGTGTAGCGCAGACGGATGCGCTGCACCACCGGTGCGGGAGGCGGGCCTTCGGGCTGTCGCTTGCCCAGTGGTTCTTCTCCTTGTGCGGGGCTTCGCGGCTCGCGCGTCGCCCTGAGGTCTGTGGAGCCGACGGGCCACACCGTGCCCGCCGGCTCACACCTGCTTGTGCAGGGGGCTCGCTGGTATCGGCGGGGCGGGCGTGTTGCCTGCGGCTGTCGTACTACCCAGAGTACGCGCCCGTGACCTTGCCGGTTCCCGGGGCGGCCCGCCGAACAGCACCCTTCGCACCTCGGCCCGCGCCTCCCGCACCGCCGCGCGGGCGGTCCGCCAGACCTCGCGGACGACGTGCCCGACGGGAGTGGCGACCTGCCGGTAGGCCCAGGCGCAGGGCCGCGCGACGAGACCGCGCCACAGCCACACGAGCCCGCGGCCGATGGCCCGGCCGGCCCGCCCGGCCAGGTGCCAGGCGCTGACCAGCAGTCGCCCGAGCGGCGCGAGCACGTAGCCGTACACCCCCCGGACGACCCACCCGGCCGCCCGGGCGAGCGGCGTCAGCACGTACCGGTACAGCGCCCCCGCGACCGGCACGACGACGTACCGCCACAGCCCGGCCCAGGGCCATACGAACAGCGCCCGGCCGAGCCACGCCACCGCGACGGCGACGCCGCGCGCCACCCAGGCGATGCCCTGCCCGAGGGGCACGAGCACGTACCGCCACAGCCCGACCCACGGCCATACGAACACGGACGTGAGCACACGCGGCACGAACCAGACGATCGCGCGCCCGGCGGGGGCCAGGACGTGACGTCCGACGGGGGTGAGGACGTGGGCGTAGAGCCGGGTCGCCAGCCAGGCGGTCCCGAGCGCTGCGGGCCTGAGCAGGTGGCGCAGGAACGCGTTGCCGCCGGGTGCCAGGACGTGGCGCCACAGTGCGGTCCAGGGCCATACGAACAGCGCCATCCCGAGCGCCCAGCCGACCCAGGCGACGCCCTTGGCCAGCGGGAGGAGCAGATGGCGGCCCACCGCGCGCAGCGCCCGGTCGAGCCCGTCGCCCAGCGGCCGCAGCACGTACGTGATCACCGCGCCGCCCAGCCACACCAAGCCCTGCCAGGCGGGACTCAGCACGTACGTGATCACCGCGCGGCCCAGCCACACCAGGCCCTGCCAGGCGGGACTCAGCACGTACGTGATCGCCGCGCGGCCCAGCCAGGCAAGGCCCTGCCAGGCGGGACTCAGGAGGTACGTGCCCACCGCGCGCACCAGCCACGCCAGGCCCCGGCCGGCGGGAGTCAGGACGTGGCGCCACAGGCCGACCCACGGCCAGACGAAGACCAGCTTCAGGAGGGTCGCCACGGCCCGGCCGAGTGCGCGCAGCACCGGACGCAGGACGTGCCCGTGGAACCAGCGCAGCCCCTGTCCCGTCGGCCCGAGGACGTGCCGGTTCAGCAGTCGGGCGAGGGCGACGAGCAGGTCCCAGACCACCCGTACGGGCAGCACGAGCAGCACCGCCACGATCTTCACGGGTATCCGCACGACCCCGACCAGGCAGCCTTCGCCCTGCGGAGGCCGTGGCGGCTGCGCCTTCTCGAGTTCCATGACCGTAGAGACACGCGAGGGGCGCCCCCCCGGGGGGGGGGGGGGCCCCCCGGCCCCCCGGTTGAGTTTAGACCCGACCCGGGCCCCCCCAGAGGTCCCCGGGCGGTATAAAAAAAACAACAGTCCCACGAAAAATGTAATGGT
>NZ_JBHWVJ010000034.1:2905-80548 GCF_042736725.1 Streptomyces sp. NPDC060028
TTTTTGGGGGTGGTTTGGGGGGTTTTTTTTTTTTATAACTCCAGTTTACCTGGCCTTTCCCCCGGGGGGGGGGCCCCCGGGGGTGGGGGGGGGGGCCCCTCGATACCCAGGTGTTACTTGACGACCGTCAGCGGCAGCAGCTTCTTGCCCGTCGGGCCGATCTGGATGCTGGTGTCCATCTGCGGGCAGACGCCGCAGTCGAAGCACGGGGTCCAGCGGCAGTCGTCGACCTCGGTCTCGTCGAGGGCGTCCTGCCAGTCCTCCCAGAGCCAGTCCTTGTCGAGACCTGAGTCCAGGTGGTCCCAGGGCAGGACCTCTTCGTAGGTGCGCTCGCGCGTGGTGTACCAGGCCACGTCCACGCCGTGGGCGGGCAGCGTCTTCTCGGCCGCCTCCATCCAGCGGTCGTAGCTGAAGTGCTCGCGCCAGCCGTCGAAACGGCCGCCGGACTCGTACACGGCGCGGATGACGTCGCCGACGCGGCGGTCGCCGCGCGAGAGCAGGCCCTCGACGATGCCCGGCTTGCCGTCGTGGTAGCGGAAGCCGATGGAGCGGCCGTACTTCTTGTCCCCGCGGAGCTTGTCGCGGAGCTTGCCGAGGCGCGCGTCCGTCTCCTGCGCCGACAGCTGCGGCGCCCACTGGAAGGGGGTGTGCGGCTTCGGCACGAACCCGCCGATCGACACGGTGCAGCGGATGTCGTTCTGGCCGGAGACCTCGCGGCCCTTGGCGATGACGTTGACCGCCATGTCGGCGATCTGGAGCACGTCCTCGTCGGTCTCGGTCGGCAGGCCGACCATGAAGTACAGCTTCACCTGGCGCCAGCCGTTGCCGTACGCGGTGGAGACGGTCCGGATGAGGTCCTCTTCCGAGACCATCTTGTTGATGACCTTGCGCATGCGCTCGGAGCCGCCCTCGGGGGCGAAGGTCAGGCCCGACCGGCGCCCGTTGCGGGTCAGCTCGTTGGCCAGGTCGACGTTGAAGGCGTCCACGCGGGTCGACGGGAGGGACAGGCCCACCTTGTCGTCGGTGTAGCGGTCCGCGAGGCCCTTGGCGATCTCGGCGATCTCGGTGTGGTCCGCGGAGGACAGCGAGAGGAGGCCGACCTCCTCGAAGCCGGTCGCCTTCAGGCCGCGCTCCACCATCTCGCCGATGCCGGTGATGCTTCGCTCCCGCACGGGGCGCGTGATCATGCCGGCCTGGCAGAAACGGCAGCCGCGGGTGCAGCCGCGGAAGATCTCCACGGACATGCGCTCGTGGACGGTCTCGGCGAGCGGGACCAGGGGCTGCTTGGGGTAGGGCCACTCGTCGAGGTCCATGACGGTGTGCTTGGAGACGCGCCACGGCACGCCGGAGCGGTTCGGCACGACACGGCCGATGCGGCCGTCGCGCAGGTACTCGACGTCGTAGAAGCCCGGCACGTAGATGTTGCCGGTCTTGGCGAGGCGCAGCAGGACTTCCTCGCGCCCGCCCGGCCGCCCCTCGGCCTTCCAGGTGCGGATGATCTCGGTCATGTCGAGGACGGCCTGCTCGCCGTCGCCGATGACCGCGCAGTCGATGAACTCCGCGATCGGCTCGGGGTTGAAGGCCGCGTGGCCGCCCGCGAGGACGATGGGGTGGTCGACCGTACGGTTGCGGGCCTCCAGCGGGATGCCCGCGAGGTCCAGCGCCGTGAGCATGTTGGTGTAGCCCAGCTCCGTGGAGAAGGACAGGCCGAACACGTCGAAGGCCGAGACCGGGCGGTGGCTGTCGACGGTGAACTGCGGCACCTTGTGCTCGCGCATCAGCTCTTCGAGGTCGGGCCACACGCTGTAGGTGCGCTCCGCGAGCACGCCCTCGCGCTCGTTGAGCACCTCGTACAGGATCATGACGCCCTGGTTGGGCAGCCCGACTTCGTACGCGTCCGGGTACATCAGCGCCCAGCGGACGTCGCAGCTCTCCCACGGCTTCACCGTGGAGTTGAGTTCACCGCCGACGTACTGGATGGGCTTCTGCACGTGCGGAAGCAAGGCCTCAAGCTGAGGGAAGACCGACTCGGTCATCACGCGACTTTCATGAAGCGGGCAGGGGGCAGCTCTCAAGCGTACCCCCAGGCTCAGGCGCCCCCACCCACATGATCATCCCAGGGCGGCCCTGAGTCCCGGCTCGGAGGCCTTCGCCCAGATGTCCGGAAGCTCCCGTTCCCGCCGCGCGGCCAGGGCCTCCTCGTGGGCGTAGAGCACGCCCCAGGTGAAGGCGGACTCCCCGGCGCCCGCCGCCTGGACGGCGAGGCCGAGCAGGGCGTCGCGGGCGACCACGCCGTCCTGGTGGTCTCCGAGCAGGGACTGGACCTTTTTCATGGCCTTGGCCAGGTGTTTCGCCGGTTTGCCGAGTGCGGGCGTGGCCGCCTCCGCCGCGTACCGGGCCCGTTTGGCCGCCTTGCGGGCCTCGTGCAGGGCCAGGTCGCGCTCGTGGCCCTCGGCGAGGGCGAGCGCGGCGGCGACGCGGCCGGCGAGGCGCTCGTAGTCGCGCAGGACGGCCCGGGGCAGGACGCGCTCCGCCCGTCCGCGGGCGGCCTTGCGCAGCGGGGGCTCGTCCAGCAGGGCGTCGACGGAGTCCAGCAGGGCGAGGTGGCGCGCGCTGTCGAGCGCGGCCAGGACCCGGCGGCGCGATCCGGAGCGGCGGGTGGCGTTCCACGTGCGCAGCCGGCCGCGGACCGGGCCGAGCAGCAGGGTGCGCGGCAGTTCGTCGAGGCGGGTCTGGAGCCGCTCCAGCAGGACCTCCTGGTCGCGGTCGACGCCGAGTTCGGCGGCGAGCCAGCGCAGTTCCTCGCCGAGCGGGTCGGTGACGGTCCGGTCCAGCACCTTGCGGTACGTCTTGAGGGCGCTGCGCAGGCGGCGGCTGGCGACCCTCATCTGGTGCACGGAGTCCGGCAGGTCCCGCCGTACGGCGGGATCCTGGGCGATCAGGACGTCGCGCTGTTCGCGCAGGTACGCCAGGACGTACGCGCCCGCCGTGCCGTCGGAGCCGTCGTCCGCGGGCCGGATCGGCGGGGCGGTGCCGGTCTCGGCCAGTGCCCGGGCGAGCTTCGAGGGGGCGGCGGAGACTTTGAGCCCGGCCTTGCGGAAGGTCTTCTCGACGGCGTCGAGCAGTCCGGGGTCGACCCCGTCGGCGAGTTCCACCTCGACCTCGGTCCAGGCGGCGGTGGCCTCGCCCCGCTCGGCCCGGACCGCGTCGGTGCTCAGTTCCGCGAGCAGGGCTCCGTCGGCGTCGAGGAGGTGGCTGACCCTGCGCGAGGAGAGGAGCCTGACCTGGGGCTCCAGGGCGGCGCCCCGCACCCGGGAGCGGAGCAGGGCGGCCAGCGGGCGCGGGACGGTGTCGCTGAGCGCGGCCCCGATCTCGTCCCGCACGCCCGGGGAGACGGGCAGTTTCAGGTGCCAGCCGGCGTCGGCCCCGCCGGTTCTGCGCCGCAGGGTGAGACCGTCCGCCGCGAGCCGCTGGTCGGGGGTGTCGTAGTAGACGGCGTCGAGGTCGATGGTTCCCTGGTCGCGGACGGCCGCGATCGCGGCCGTGCCGGTCAGGTCCGGCACTCCCCGCCGGGCCGACTTCGCCTGGGAGAACTCGAATTTCCGCTCGATCTCGCGCTTCGTGTCCGCCATGGACCGAATTTAGTCCTGAACGGAGCACGGCGGCAGGGTGAACGGAGCATCAGGCCGACAATGGCCGTTGCACCTTGATCGACTGCAACAGCCCGATGGCCACCCACACCGCGAACATCGACGAGCCTCCGTACGAGACGAAGGGCAGCGGGAGCCCGGCCACCGGCATGATCCCGAGGGTCATTCCGATGTTCTCGAAGGCCTGGAAGGAGAACCAGGCGATGATCCCGGCGCAGACGATCGTCCCGTACAGCTCGGTCGTCTCGCGGGCGATCATGCAGGCCCGCCAGAGCACGATGCCCAGCAGCACCAGGATCAGCCCGGCCCCGATGAAGCCGAGCTCCTCCCCCGCGACCGTGAAGACGAAGTCGGTCTGCTGCTCCGGCACGAACTGGCCGGTGGTCTGGGAGCCCTTGAAGAGTCCGGAGCCGCTCAGTCCGCCGGAACCGATCGCGATGCGCGCCTGGTTGGTGTTGTAGCCGACGCCCGCGGGGTCGAGCTCGGGGTTGGCGAAGGCCGCGAAGCGGTTGATCTGGTACTCGTCGAGGACGCCGAGCTGCCAGATCAGGACGGCTCCGGCCGTGCCCGAGGCGAGCAGGCCCAGCACCCAGCGGTTGGAGGCGCCGGAGGCCAGCAGGACGCCGAGCACGATGACGACCATGACCATGACGGAGCCGAGGTCGGGCATCAGCATCACGATGCCCATGGGGGCGGCGGCCAGGCACAGCGCCTTGACGACCGTGCGGTGGTCCGGGTGGGTGAGGTCGCCCGCGTCCACCCGGGCGGCCAGCAGCATCGCCATGCCCAGGATGATCGTGATCTTCACGAACTCGGAGGGCTGGAGCGAGAAGCCGCCGCCGATCACGATCCAGGCGTGCGCGCCGTTGATGGTGGCGCCGAGCGGGGTGAGCACGGCGAGGATGAGCAGCAGCGACAGCCCGTACAGGACCGGCACCGCGCCGCGCAGGGTGCGGTGCCCCAGCCAGATGGTGCCGATCATCAGCACGAGGCCGATGCCGGCGTTCAGGGCGTGCCGGGCCAGGAAGTAGTACGGGTCCCCCTGGTTCAGCTGGGTCCGGTTGCGGGTCGCCGACCACACCAGCAGGGCGCCGATGAACGACAGCGCGAGCGCGGACAGGAGTATCGGCCAGTCGAGCCGGCGGATCACCGAGTCGCGGGCGGTGAGCTTGGCCATCGTCCCGCGCTCGGGCGCGTACCGGGAGACGGAGAACTTGTTGGCGGTCTGCATGTCGGTTCGGTCCTCAGTCGTGCTGCGCGGGGCGCTGGGCGGGCGGGCCGGCGAGCGCGGGCGGGCCGACGAGCGCAGGCGGGGCGACGAACGCGGGCGGGCCGGCGAGCGCGGGCGGCGCCAGATCCTCCGGGGACGGCGGCACGTACGGCCGGATCTCGGGCGAGTCGATGGAGCCGTCGGGGTAGATCTTGGGCAGTTTCGCCTCCGGCTCCAGCAGCAGGCCTTTCTTCGGGTCCTGCTTCCCGTCCATGGTCAGACCGTAGATGGCGTTGTAGAGGTTGCGGACGGCCGGCCCGCAGGCTCCGGAGCCGGTGCCGCCTTGGGAGATCGTCATGACGATCGTGAAGTCCTTGGTGTAGGTCGCCAGCCAGGACGTGGTCTGCTTGCCGTAGACCTGGGCGGTGCCCGTCTTCGCGTGCATCGGGATCTTGTCCATCGGCCAGCCGATGAACCGCCAGGCGGCGGTGCCTCCCGGCTCGGCGACCGAGCGCAGGCCCTTGTCGAGGTCGCCGATGGTCTTGGCATCGACCGGCAGTTTGCCGTGGGCCTGGGGCTTGATCATCTCGACGCTCTTGCCGTCAGGGCTGACCAGGGCCTTGCCGACCGTGGGGTTGTAGAGGGTGCCCCCGTTGCTGATGGCGGAGTACACGGTGGCCATCTGGATGGGGGTGACGAGGACGTCTCCCTGGCCGATGGCGAAGTTGATGCTGTCGTAGGCCTTCAGCTGATTGCCTTCGAGGCAGCTCTCGTAGGCGATCTGCTCGACGTAGGTGCCGCCCTTCTTGCCCTGCTTGCACCAGGCGTCCTTGTTGGCCTTCCAAAAGCTCTGCTTCCACCGGCGGTCGGGGATGCGTCCGGTGACCTCGTTCGGCAGGTCGATGTGGGTCTCTGCGCCGAGTCCGAAGTCGTGGGCGGTCCGGTAGAACCAGTCGTGGGCGTCCTTCTTGGGCTTGAGGCCGCCGTCGCGCTGCCACTCCTTGTGGCCGAGGGCGTAGAAGACGGTGTTGCAGGAGAACTTGAGGGCCTCTCCGAGGGTGATCGGGCCGTGTCCCTTGGACTCGAAGTTCGCGAAGCTCCGGCCGCCCATGTTGTAGGAAGAGCTGCAGTTGTACTTGTCGTCGAAGCCGTAGCCAGCCCGCACGGCCGCGCTCGCCGAGACCACCTTGAAGATGGAGCCTGCGGGGGCCTGGCCCTGGATGGCCCGGTTGAGCAGCGGGTAGTTGGAATTCTTGCTGGTGAGGTTGGCGTAGTCCTTGCCCGAAATGCCGCCGACCCAGGCGTTGGGGTCGTAGTCGGGCTGGGAGGCCATCGCGACGACGCGGCCGGTCTTGGCCTCCATGACGACGACGGCGCCCGAGTCGGCCTCGTACTTGCGGTTGGTGATGTTGTCGGTCTCCTGACGGACGACCTTCATCGCCTGCTGGAGCTCGTACTCGGCGACGGCCTGGACCCGGGCGTCGATGCTGGTGACGAGGGTGGACCCGGCCACGCCCGGGTCGGACTTGGTCTGGCCCATGACCCGGCCGAGATTGTCGACCTCGTACGAGGTGACTTCCGCCTTGCCGCGCAGCTCCCTGTCATAGGTGCGTTCGATTCCGGAGCGGCCGACCTGATCTGAGCGCAGATGCGGCGAGTCGGTGTCCTTCGCCTTTTGGATCTCGTCGTCGGTGACCGGCGAGAGGTAGCCGAGCACCTGCGCGGTGCGGGCTCCGCCGGGGGCCGGGTAGCGCCGGACGGCAGTGGGCTCCGCGGTGATGCCGGGGAACTCCTCGGGGCGTTCGCGCAGCTGCAGCGCCTGCTGCGTGGTGGCTTCGAGGGTGACCGGAATCGGCTGGTACGGGGAGCCGTTCCAGCAGGGCGCGGGGGTCTGGGAGTCGCAGAGCCGGACCTTCTCCATGACCTCCTTGGGGGTCATGTCCAGGACGTCGGCGAGGCGGGTCATGACGGCCTTGCCCCTGTCCTTCATCTTCATCAGCGCCGTGCGGCTGGCCGATACGACCAGACGGGTCTCGTTGTCGGCGAGCGGGACCCCGCGGGCGTCGAGGACCGAGCCGCGCACGGCGGGCTGGACGACCCGCTGGACGTGGTTGCTCTTCGCCTCGTGGTAGTACTCGTCGCCGTTGCGGATCTGGAGGTACCAGAGCCGGCCGCCGAGGGTGACGAGCATCGAGAAGACGAGCACCTGGATCATGATGAGCCTGATCTGCACCCGGGAGGTGCGGCCGGTCTCCGGAACGTTGGTCACGTCCGCTCCCTCTCAGAGTTTCTTGATGCTCTTCACGCCCTTGACACCCTTGACTCCCTTTATCCGGACGGCCCGGTTGGCGCGGCTGCGCGCGGTCTTCATGCGCAGGCCGCCGCGCTGGCTGCCGATCCGTAGGCCGGTGCCGCCGGTCAGCCAGCCGGAGGCGATGTCCTTGCCCGTCGGCGGGCCGCCGTTGGCCTCGACGGCCATGGGGTCGTTCTCGGCGCGCCGGGCGAGCGCCATGATGAACGGCACCGTGAAGGGGGCGAGCAGCAGGTCGTACAGGACGGCCGTGAACAGCAGTCCGGTCAGCCCCACATGGCGGGCGGCGGTGTCGCCGACGAGCGCGCCGACCCCGGCGTAGAGCAGCGTGGAGGCGAAGGCGGCGCCCACGACGGTGAGCATCGGACCCCAGGCGGAACGGAACCGTCCGCTGTCGGGGCGGATCAGCCCCGCGGCGTAGCCGATGACGCACAGGACGAGCGCGTACCGTCCGGCGGCGTGATCGGCGGGCGGGGCCAGGTCGGCGAGGAGTCCGGCGGCGAAGCCGATGAGGGCGCCGCTGACGTGCCCGTACACGAGTGCGAGGGCGACGACGGTGAGGAGGACCAGGTCGGGCACGGCCCCGGGCAGTTGGAGCCGGCCCAGGACGGTGACCTGGACGACGAGGGCGACCACGACGAGCGTGCCCGCGAGCAGGATCCGGTTGAAGCGCATGACGGTCGGCTCCTACTCGTCGGCCGGCTTGCCGGGCACGGACGCGGACGCGGACGGGGTGACCGTGACGGTGACCGTCGGAATGGGCTTGGGCGCCTCCGGCTTGGGGGGCAGGACCGCGTCGCGCGGGTCCTCGCGCGGCGGCATCACGACGACGCCGACGATGTCGAGGCGCGAGAAGGAGACGGCCGGCTTCACCCAGACGGTGCGGGTCAGGTCTCCGCGCGAGGGGTCGACCTTGACCACCTCGCCGATCGGGACGCCGGGCACGAAGGGCTTGTTGCCGCGCGAGCCGAAGGTGACGAGCCGGTCTCCGGGGTTGATCTTGGCCTTGCCGTTGAGCATCTGGACGGACATGGCGCGGTCGCCCTGGCCGGTGGCGAAGCCGAGTTCGCCGGTCTTCTCCAGGCGGGTGCCGACGGTGAAGTCCGGGTCGTTGGCGAGCACCACGGTCGCGGTGTCGGGGCCGACGGTGGAGACCCGGCCGACGAGGCCGTCCCCGTTGAGGACGGTCATGTCGCGCTCGATGCCGTCCTTGCTGCCGGCGTCGATGGTGACCGTCCAGGAGAAGCCCTGGGCCGCTCCTATGGCGATGACCTCGGCGCCCTTGATGCCGTACTGCCCGGCGCCCGCCCGCTTGAGCATCTCGTCCAGCTCGTGGATCCGGCTGCGGGTCTGGTCGTCGCTGCCCAGCTTGGCCTTCAGGACCGCGTTCTGGCGCTCCAGCGTGGCGATGCGGTTGTGCCGCTCGCCGGAGTCCCGTACCGCCCCTATGGCATTGGCGACGGGGTCGACCGCGGTCGACACGCCCTTCTCGACCGGGCCGAAGACCGCTGCCGCGGCCTGTCGGGCACCGTCGACCGGTGACTCCTCGCCCGCCCTGATGTCCACCGTGATCAATGCGAACGCGATGGCGATCAGAAGCACCAGGAGCAGCCGGCTCTCTCGTGTGTCCCTCACGTGCGGCGGCCGTGCCTTCCTCGTCGAAATGTTCTTGCCTGTATATCAACGATCCGCCGCACGGGCCCGGTAGCACCCGTACGGCGGATCATTGTGTTCCGCATGACCCCCCGGCAGCGAGGGGGCCGTCTCAACGCCGGGGCTGGGCGTCCAGGACCTGCTGGAGCGCCTCGAACTCCTCGACGCACTTGCCGGAGCCGAGCGCGACGGAGTCGAGCGGGTCCTCGGCGATGTGGATGGGCATGCCCGTCTCGCGACGCAGCCGCTCGTCGAGGCCGCGCAGCAGGGCGCCGCCGCCGGTCAGGACGATGCCGCGGTCCATGATGTCGCCGGAGAGCTCCGGCGGGCACTTGTCCAGGGTGGTCTTGACCGCGTCGACGATGGCGTTGACGGGCTCCTCGATGGCCTTGCGCACCTCGGCCGCCGAGATGACGACGGTCTTCGGCAGCCCGGACACCAGGTCACGGCCGCGGATCTCGGTGTGCTCGTCCTTGTCGAGGTCGTAGGCCGAACCGATGGTGATCTTGATCTGCTCGGCGGTGCGCTCGCCGAGGAGGAGCGAGTACTCCTTCTTGATGTGCTGGATGATCGCGTTGTCCAGCTCGTCACCGGCCACCCGGATGGACTGGGCCGTGACGATTCCGCCGAGGGAGATGACGGCGACCTCGGTGGTGCCGCCGCCGATGTCCACGACCATGTTGCCGGTGGCCTCGTGGACGGGCAGGCCCGCGCCGATGGCGGCGGCCATGGGCTCCTCGATGATGTGCACCTGGCGGGCGCCGGCCTGCGTGGACGCCTCGATGACGGCTCGGCGCTCCACTCCCGTGATGCCGGAGGGCACGCAGACCACGACACGCGGACGGGCCAGGTAGCGGCGCTTGTGGATCTTGAGGATGAAGTACCGGAGCATCCGCTCGGTGATCTCGAAGTCGGCGATCACGCCGTCCTTGAGGGGCCGTACGGCGACGATGTTGCCGGGCGTCCGGCCGATCATCTTCTTCGCCTCGGAGCCGACCGCCAGGATGCCACCGGTGTTCGTGTTGATGGCGACCACGGACGGCTCGTTCAGGACGATTCCCCGGCCCCTCACGTACACCAGCGTGTTGGCGGTCCCGAGGTCGATCGCCATGTCACGGCCGATGAACGACATGTTGTTCCCCTTGTTCCCCATGAGGAGCGTCTGGCCTTCCAGTTGATAGCGGCTGCTGTCAGGTCGGCGAGGTGGGTGTGTGGGTGGAGGCCCCATCGTAGTGCCGCAAGTACGGACACCGCGCGACGGGACTCCGGCAATCCCGCCGGAACGGATACCCGTCCCCTTAGTGGTGACGTCGGGTCCTGCACATGCGTTCCCGCTATTGCCCCTCAATACCGAAGGGCGACCGAAATTACTTCGGTCGCCCCAGGTCATGAGCGCTATTCGGCTGATGTTGCGTCAGAAAAGAGTGATCACAGCGCCGGGAAGAACAGCTTCAGCTCACGCTCTGCGGACTCCTCGGAATCCGAGGCGTGGATCAGGTTCTCCCGGGTGACGGTGCCGAAGTCGCCGCGGATCGAACCGGGCGCCGCCGCGATCGGGTCGGTGGGTCCGGCCAACTGGCGGACACCCTCGATCACGCGTTCCCCTTCGACGACCAGGGCGACGACGGGACCGCTGGACATGAAGCCCATGAGGGGCTCGTAGAACGGGCGCCCGACGTGCTCGGCGTAGTGCTGCTCCAGGATGCTCCGGTCGAGCGTGCGCAGCTCCAGGGCCGGAATGCTCCAGCCTGCCTTGCGCTCGATGCGGCCGACGATCTCGCCCACCAGGCCACGCCTGACCGCGTCCGGCTTGAGCAGGACGAGCGTGCGCTGGGTCATGTTGTAACTCCTTGCGGCAAACGGGTGCGGTTACCCGAGGCTACAGGGCGAGGTGAGGCCGGCGCCCAGACCCCGGATCCCAGCAGGGCGGGGAGCAGGAGGCTCATTACGGCGAGCACAAGGGCAAGCCCGGGTCATCCCAGCCGAGGCCGGGAGGGCAAGCGCCGACCAGGTGCCCGTCAAACACCCAGTCGGCCCACGAAGCGAGCTCAGGCCGACGCCTCACTCTGCACGGCCGCCCAGCGGGCCTTGATCGAGTCGATCTTGCGGCCGTAGTGCACCGAGCACCACCACAGCCCCGCGAACACCGCGCCGAGGAAGAACATCATCGGTACGACCAGTCCGCTCAGGATCAGCCCGATCTGGAGCGCCCAGCCGATCTGCACGGCCCCGGGCCGCGACAGCATCCCGCACAGCAGCACCGACAGCAGCATGGCGATCCCGCAGACCGTCCACACCGTCGCCTGCGTCAGATCCGGGTTCTTCATCGCCACGAGTCCCGCGAACCCGATCACGAAGAACTCACCGATCAGCGTGCTCGCACACAGCGTGCGCATCCTCAGCCCCTCCTCAGCAGCAGGCGGGCCTCGCCCACCGTGATCACGGACCCGGTCACCAGCACACCGGCCCCGCCGTACTCCGCCTCTTCCTCCGCCAGGGTGATCGCCGCCTCGATGGCGTCGTCCAGCCGCGGCTCCACCTGCACCCGGTCCGGCCCGAAGACCTCCACCGCGACGGCTGCCAGCTCGTCGGCCGTCATCGCCCGGTGGCTGGAGTTCTCCGTCACCACCACCTCCGCGAAGATCGGCTCGAAGGCCTCGAGGACCCCGCGCACGTCCTTGCCCTCGCTCGCGCCGACGACACCGATCAGCCGGCTGAAGCCGAAGGACTCGGTGACCGCCTCGGCCGTGGCCGCCGCGCCCGCCGGGTTGTGCGCCGCGTCCAGGACCACCGTCGGGCTGCGCCGCACGACCTCCATCCGGCCCGGCGAGGTCACCGAGGCGAAGGCCTTGCGCACCGTGTCGGCGTCCAGCACCCGCGCGTGGTCCGCGCCGATCCCGAAGAAGGCCTCGACCGCGGCCAGTGCCACCGCCGCGTTGTGCGCCATGTGGGCGCCGTACAGCGGCAGGAAGATCCCGTCGTACTCGCCGCCCAGCCCGCGCAGCGTCAGCTGCTGGCCGCCGACCGCGACCTCGCGGGTCACGACGCCGAACTCCATGCCCGCGCGGGCCACCGTCGCGTCGACATCGACGGCCTTCTTCAGCAGCACCTGCGCCGCGTCCACCGGCTGCTGCGCCAGGATCACGGTGGCGCCCTGCTTGATGACCCCGCCCTTCTCCTGGGCGATCTCGCCCGGCGTGGAGCCGAGCCGGTCGGTGTGGTCCAGGCTGATCGGGGTGACCACCGCGACCGAGCCGTCGATCACGTTGGTGGCGTCCCAGCTGCCGCCCATGCCGACCTCGACCACGGCGGCGTCCACCGGGGCATCCGCGAAGGCCGCGTACGCCATGCCGGTGAGCACCTCGAAGAAGGACAGCCGGTACTCCTCGGCCGCGTCGACCATCTCCACGTACGGCTTGATGTCGTGGTACGTCTCCACGAACCGCTCGGCCGTGATCGGCGCCCCGTCCAGGCTGATCCGCTCGGTGATCGACTGCACGTGCGGGCTGGTGTAGCGGCCCGTGCGCAGCTCGAAGGCGTTCAGCAGGGCCTCGATCATGCGGGCCGTGCTGGTCTTGCCGTTGGTGCCGGTGACGTGGATGGAGGGGTACGCGCGCTGCGGCTCGCCCAGTACGTCCATCAGCGCCGCGATCCGCGACACCGACGGCTCCAGCTTGGTCTCGCCCCAGCGGGTGGCCAGCTCCTGCTCCACCTCCTGCAGCGCCTTGGCCGCCTCGGAATCGACCGGCGGCGCCGGTACCGGGTCGCCCTGGGGCGGACCGGCCTGGGCGCGCAGGGTGCGGCTGCCCGCCTCGATCACCGCCAGGTCGGGGTCGCGGTCGGACTCTGCCGCCACGATCTGGTCGAACTCGTCGGACGCGTCGGATTCGCCGAAGGGGCCTTCGTGGCTGTCGGGCTGCTGCTCACTCACGGAACCCAGTCTACGGACGAGGACCCCGAGGACTTTCGGCCCGGCCGTTTCGGGACCTTCGGCGACGGATGCGACCGGATCGTTATGCAAACCTTGCGGGCAGGAGATTGGGGAACAAATGCCGCAGGCCAGCACCAACAAGACAGCTTCCAGCCGCGACATAGGGATAGACCTGGGGACGGCCAACACGCTCGTCTACGCGCGGGGGCACGGCATCGTCCTGAACGAGCCGTCCGTGGTCGCCGTCAAGGCGGGCACGAACACGGCCCTGGCCGTAGGCGCCGAGGCCAAGGAGACCATCGGCCGCACCCCCGGCTCCATCACCGCGATCCGCCCCCTCAAGGACGGCGTGATCTGCGACTACGAGGCCGCCGAGGAGATGATCCGGCACTTCGTCCGCAAGGCGGTCCCCGGCCGTCGCTCCCGCACCCGGATGGTGATCTGCGTACCGTCCGGGGTGACCCCGGTCGAGCGGCGGGCCATCGTGCAGGCCTCCACCCGCGCCGGCGCCAAGGCCGTGCACCTGATCGAGGAACCCATGGCGGCCGCGATCGGCGCCGGACTGCCGGTGTCCGAGCCGCGCGGTTCGATGGTCGTCGACATCGGCGGGGGCACCTCCGAGGTCGCCGTCATCTCGCTGGGCGGGATCGTCACCGCGCAGTCGCTGCGGGTCGGCGGGGACCGGCTGGACGCCGCGATCATGGACTACGTGCGCAAGGAGCACTCGCTGCTCATCGGCGAGCGCAGCGCCGAGGACATCAAGGTCGGCATCGGCTCGGCCTGGCCGGTGCCCGACCGGCCGGAGCTGGAGACCCGCTCCTTCACCGTGCGCGGCCGCGAGAAGGTCGGGGGCATGCCCAAGACGCTCCAGCTCACCGCCAGGGACGTACGGGCCGCGCTCGACGAGCCGATCGAGGCGATCATCGCCGCAGTGCGCACCACCCTGGAGGAGTGCCCGCCGGAGCTGTCCGGCGACGTGATGGAGCACGGCATCACGCTGACCGGCGGCGGCGCGCTGCTGCCCGGCCTGGACCTGCGCATGGCCTCCGCGACCGGCATCCCGGTCTTCGTGGCGGACGACCCGCTGGACTGCGTGGCCCTGGGCTCCGGCAGGTGCGTGGAGGACCTGGACACCCTGGGCAGCCTGCTGGCCCCGGCCAAGGCCTAGCCGCGGGTCAGGGTCTAGCCGCGCGGGAGGGTCGCCACGACCTCGTACGCGTCCTGCGTGCGCGTCGCCGTCAGGCTTCCGCCCAGGCTGCGCACGCGCTCGGACATGCTGGCGGTGCCCGATCCGGCCGAGACCGGGGCCCGGGTCGGGTTCCGGTCGGCCAGGCCGTTGCGCACGGCGATCCGCAGGTGCGGGCCGTCCGCCGTGATCGCCACCTCGATGGTCTCGCCGCGGGCGTGCTTGGCCGCGTTGGTCAGACACTCCTGCACCACCCGGTAGACCGCCGCCTGCCGCAGCGGCGACAGCCCGTGCACGTCTTGGTCCATGGCAAGCCGTACGGGCGAACCGGCCCGGCCGCTCTCCTCCGCGAGCGCCGCCAGCCCGTCCACACCCGGGGTCGAGGCCCGCTCCCCGCGCTGCACGATGATCTCGTTCAGCACCAGGTGGGCCCGGCGCGCGGTGTCGGCGAGCTCCTCGAAGTCCTTCGCGTACGCCGTCTCGCGCGCCCGCATCGACAGCACCTCCGAACGCACCGTGAGCAGGGTCAGCTCCCGGCCGACGAAATCGTGGACGTCGCGTGCGACCGAGGTGCGCTCCTGCTCGACCGCCTGGAAGACGGCCGACTCGGCCCGCCGCGCGGCGAGCTCGCGCACCAGGTCGTGCCGGTACGCGGCGATGCCCACGGCCGAGGCGAGCACCCCGATGGGCACGACGAGGCTGAGGAAGGCGCTGAGGGTCTCGGCCCGCGGCTCGGGCCAGCCCGGCACGCTGAACACCGTCAGCGCGAAGGCCACGTACCCGAGCGTGGCGAGGATCCCGGCCCGGCGTCCGCGGTAGCGGCCCACCGAGTAGAGGGCGAACTGGATCAGCGTGAGCTCGTGGAGCCAGCCGATGAAGAGCAGCGCGGCGAGGTACGAGATCCACGGCGTCCGGCGCCGGACCAGCAGGGTCGAACAGCCCGCGGCGAGCACCAGGGCGGCGGCGAGGCCGCTGAGGGAGTTGTCGGCGGCGGCCAGGCCCGGCAGGTCGAGCGCCATCAGGCCGAAGCAGCTCAGCGCCGTGAGCGCGTCCAGCGTCCCGGGCGACCCGGACCAGCTGTCGGTGAGCCGGCGGCCGGTGGCGACGGCCCGGTGGAGCGCCGAGGCGCCGGGCTTGGACTGCATGCCTTCCATCATCCGTGCTCCGTGCGGCGAATCAGATCCACAGGGGCCAGATAACGAGTGATATAGGGCACTTCGGACAGGCCGGAGGTCCTGGCCCTGTTACGCGGTGGCCGCCGGGCTGATCATCGGACAGTTCGGCACCCGGCTGTTGTGACGGCGACCCCCGGGCGGGGAAGACATACGGGGAAGGCCCCCACATCGACCGACGGTGTGGGGGCCTTCTCTCGTCCTGCGGCGGCTACGCGGCCGGCAGCGGCTACGCGGCCGGCAGCGCGTCCAGCTGGGCCCGCAGCCGCGCGATGTCGGCCTCGGCCTTGGCCAGACGGCCCTTGATCTTGTCCACGACATTGTCGGGGGCCTTGGCGATGAACGCCTCGTTCCCGAGCTTCGCCTCGGCCTGCTGCTTCTCCTTCTCGGCGGCGCCGAGGTCCTTGGTGAGGCGCGCCCGCTCGGCGGCCACGTCGATGGTGCCCGACAGGTCGAGCGCCACCGTCGCGCCGGCGACCGGAAGGGTGGCGGTGGCGCTGAAGGCATCGCCCTCCGGCTGCAGGCGCAGCAGCTGGCGGATGGCCGCCTCGTGCGCGGCCAGCGGCGTACCGGCCAGGTCCAGGCGGGCCGGGACCTTCTGGCCGTCCTGGAGGCCCTGCTCCTTGCGGAAGCGGCGGACCTCGGTGACGACCGACTGGACGCTCCCGATCTCGGCCTCGGCGGCGTCGTCGCGGAAGCCGCTGTCCTTCGGCCACTCGGCGATCACGAGGGACTCGCGCCCGGTCAGCGTGGTCCACAGCGTCTCGGTGACGAAGGGGACCACCGGGTGCAGCAGCCGCAGCATGACGTCGACGACCTCGCCCAGCACGCGGCCGGAGACCTTGGCCTGCTCGCCGCCCGCGAAGAAGGTCGTCTTCGACAGCTCGACGTACCAGTCGAAGACCTCGTCCCACGCGAAGTGGTACAGCGCCTCGCTGAGCTTGGAGAACTGGAAGTCGTCGTAGTACCCGTCCACCTGCGCGACGGTCTTGTTCAGCCGGGACAGGATCCAGCGGTCGGTCGCCGACATCTGCTCGACCGGCGGCAGGTCGCCCTCGATCGTCGCGCCGTTCATCAGCGCGAAGCGCGTGGCGTTCCAGATCTTGTTGGCGAACTTGCTGGAGGCCTGGACCCAGTCCTCGCCGATCGGCACGTCGGTGCCGGGGTTGGCGCCCTTGGCCAGGGTGAAGCGGACGGCGTCGGAGCCGTACTTGTCCATCCAGTCCAGCGGGTCGACGACGTTGCCGAAGGACTTCGACATCTTCTTGCCGCGCTCGTCACGGACCAGGCCGGTCAGCGCGATCGTCTTGAACGGCGGCTCGCCGTCCATGGCGTACAGGCCGAACATCATCATCCGGGCGACCCAGAAGAAGATGATGTCGTGGCCGGTGACCAGGACGTCGGTGGAGTAGAACTTCTCCAGGTCCGGGGTCTTCTCCGGCCAGCCGAGCGTCGAGAACGGCCACAGGCCGGACGAGAACCAGGTGTCGAGGACGTCGGTGTCCTGGACCCAGCCCTCACCCGTCGGCGCCTCGTCGTCGGGTCCGACGCAGACGACCTCGCCGTCCGGGCCGTACCAGACCGGGATCCGGTGGCCCCACCACAGCTGGCGCGAGATGCACCAGTCGTTGAGGTTGTCGACCCAGTCGAAGTAGCGCTTCGACATCTCCTCGGGGTGGATCGCGACCCGGCCGTCACGGACCGCGTCGCCCGCGGCCGTGGCCAGGGTCTCGACCTTGACCCACCACTGGAGGGACAGCCGCGGCTCGACGGTGGTGCGGCAGCGCGAGCAGTGCCCGACGGAGTGCAGGTACGGGCGCTTCTCCGCCACGATGCGGCCCTGCTCGCGCAGCGCGCCGACGACCGCGGAACGCGCCTCGTAGCGGTCCAGGCCGAGGAAGGGCCCGTGGACGGTGATGACGCCGTGCTCGTCCATGATCGTCATGTTGGGCAGGTTGTGGCGCTGCCCGATGGCGAAGTCGTTCGGGTCGTGCGCCGGGGTGACCTTGACGCAGCCGGTGCCGAACTCGGGGTCGACGTGCGTGTCCGCGACGACCGGGATCGAGCGGTCGGTGAGCGGCAGCTTGATGAGCTTGCCGACCAGGTGCTTGTAGCGCTCGTCGTCCGGGTGGACGGCGATGGCCGTGTCACCGAGCATCGTCTCGGCGCGGGTGGTGGCGACGACGAGCGTGTCCTCGCCCTCCCCGTACTTGATGGAGACGAGCTCGCCCGCGTCCTCCTGGTACTCCACCTCGATGTCGGAGATGGCCGTCAGACAGCGGGGGCACCAGTTGATGATGCGCTCGGCGCGGTAGATCAGCCCGTCGTCGAAGAGCTTCTTGAAGATCGTCTGGACGGCCTTGGAGAGGCCCTCGTCCATGGTGAACCGCTCGCGCGACCAGTCCACACCGTCGCCCAGCCGCCTCATCTGGCCGAGGATCTTGCCGCCGTACTCTTCCTTCCACTGCCAGACCCGCTCGACGAACTCCTCGCGGCCCAGGTCGTGGCGGGACTTGCCCTCCTCGGCGAGCTGCTGCTCGACCTTGTTCTGGGTGGCGATGCCGGCGTGGTCCATGCCGGGCAGCCACAGCGACTCGTACCCCTGCATCCGCTTGCGGCGGGTCAGGGCGTCCATGAGCGTGTGCTGGAAGGCGTGCCCCAGGTGCAGGGAGCCGGTGACGTTCGGCGGCGGGATGACGATGGTGTACGCGGGCTTCTCGCTCGCGGGGTCGGCCGTGAAGTATCCACGCTCTACCCAGCGCTCGTAGAGCTTCCCCTCTACCTCGGCCGGCGCGTACTGGGTCGGCAGTTCGGAGTTGGGGCTGCTGGGTGTCTGCGTGTTCTCGGTCACGAGGCACAGTTTAGGGCCGTAACAGTCCAGTCATGAAACCGGTAATCAGGGGGCCCGGCGCCGTAGCCGGCCGTGACGTCCGCCAGGATGTGAGGAACGGATAAGCAACCTCACAGGGGGACGCGGGATGAGTTACAACCAGCCGGGACCGTACGGGCAACAGCCTCAGCAGCCGGGACCGTACGGGCACCAGCCCCCGCCGCCGGGGCCGTACGGGCAGCCCGCGCCCCAGCCCGGATACGGATACCCGCAGCAGCAGCCGGGCGTCCCGCCGCAGGGGTACCCCCAGCAGCCGCAGCCCGGTTACGGCTACCCGCAGCAGCCCCCGTACGGCGGCATGCCCCCGCAGCAGCCGAAGAAGTCGAAGGCGGGCGTCGTCATCGCGGTGGTCGTCGCGGTCGCGGTGATCGCGGGCGGCGGCTGGTACTTCCTCAAGGGCGGTGCGGTGGGCGCCGACACCAAGGGCTACAAGCTGGCCTTCCCCGCCGCGGTCGACAGCTACCACAAGCAGCCGCCGGCCGCCGGCACCGAGTCCACGGACGGCGCCCCGGTCACCGGGGAGCAGAAGGCCAAGACCGACGCGCTCGGCGTCCAGAACGCGCACAACTCGTCCGCCCAGTACCAGGTCGGCCCGGACAACAAGAGCAAGCAGTTCAATGCCAACGGCCTGTGGGGTGACATCGCCGACCCGGAGAAGGCGGTCGACACCTACTACGCCAACATCGGCAAGAACAAGGAAACCGAGGCCATGGGCCTCAAGTACGAGGTGATCGGCTCCCCCAAGGAGTTCACCCCGTCCGGCTTCAAGGGCGCCGTGATGAAGTGCGCCAACATCAAGATGAGCAGCACCAAGCCCAGCACGAGCAAGGCACCGAAGGACATCACGATCCCGTCCTGCGCCTGGGGCGACCACTCGACCCTGGTCGGGATCAACGCCGTCGACCCGGCCGCGACCCTCATCGGCGGCAGCAGCGGCACGCTCGAAGACATCGCCGCGCTGGCGGCGAAGGTGTACAACACCTCGCGTACCAAGGCCTGATCGGATCCGGTACCACGCGAAGGGGGCGCTCCCGACCGGGAGCGCCCCCTTCGCGTACAACCTCGCCGGCTACGCCGACTTCTCGTGCGGGCCCTGGTCCTTCGGGACGATCCGGGGCACCAGCGTCGGGTTGACGTTGGAGCGGACCACGTCCGCGGTGATGACCACGCGGGCCACGTCCTTGCGGGACGGGACCTCGTACATCACCGACATCAGGACCTCTTCCATGATGGCGCGCAGGCCGCGCGCGCCGGTCTGGCGCAGGATCGCCTGGTCGGCGATGGCTTCGAGGGCCCCGCGCTCGAAGTCCAGCTCCACGCCGTCGAGTTCGAAGAGCCGCTGGTACTGCTTGACCAGCGCGTTGCGCGGCTCGATCAGGATCTGGAGCAGGGCCTCGCGGTCCAGGTTGTGCACGGAGGTCAGCACGGGGAGGCGGCCGATGAACTCGGGGATCATCCCGAACTTCACCAGGTCCTCCGGCATGACCTCGTGGAACTGGTCGCTGGCCTCGATCTCGCGCTTCGAGCGGATCGTCGCCCCGAAGCCGATGCCCTTGGCGCCCGCACGCGACTCGATGATCTTCTCCAGGCCGGCGAAGGCGCCGCCCACGATGAAGAGCACGTTCGTCGTGTCGATCTGGATGAACTCCTGGTGCGGGTGCTTGCGTCCGCCCTGCGGCGGGACGGAGGCGGTCGTGCCCTCCAGGATTTTCAGGAGGGCCTGCTGAACGCCCTCGCCGCTCACATCGCGGGTGATCGACGGGTTCTCGCTCTTGCGGGCGACCTTGTCGATCTCGTCGATGTAGATGATCCCGGTCTCGGCCTTCTTGACGTCGTAGTCGGCCGCCTGGATCAGCTTGAGCAGGATGTTCTCGACGTCCTCGCCGACATACCCGGCCTCCGTCAGCGCCGTCGCGTCGGCGATGGCGAACGGGACGTTGAGCATGCGCGCGAGCGTCTGGGCCAGCAGGGTCTTGCCCGAGCCCGTGGGGCCCAGCAGCAGGATGTTGGACTTCGCGAGCTCGATCGCGTCGTCACGGCCCTGCGCGCCGCCGTTCTCGCCGGCCTGGACCCGCTTGTAGTGGTTGTACACCGCTACCGAGAGCGCCTTCTTCGCCGGCTCCTGGCCGACGACGTAGCTCTCCAGGAACTCGTAGATCTCACGGGGCTTGGGAAGTTCCTCCCACCGGACCTCGGAAGTCTCCGCGAGTTCCTCTTCGATGATCTCGTTGCAGAGGTCGATGCACTCGTCGCAGATGTACACACCGGGTCCTGCGATGAGCTTCTTCACCTGCTTCTGGCTCTTTCCGCAGAACGAGCACTTGAGCAGGTCGCCGCCGTCACCGATGCGTGCCACGAGGTGCTTCCCCTTCGCCTGGGAGACGCCTGGTTCAGCGCTCCTGGTGCCTCATATCCGACGGTACCTTGCCGGGGGCCCCGTGCGGGGCCCCCTTGACGTGGTTCACATCGCCGAATGCGGCAGCGTGCCCACGCCAACTGGCGGCAAGGATCAGGCCGAGCTCTTGCGGGTGGAGATGATCTGGTCGATCAGGCCGTAGGCCAGAGCGTCCTCGGCCGTGAGGATCTTGTCGCGCTCGATGTCCTCGCGGATCTTCTCCAGCGGGGTCGTCGAGTGCTTGGCCAGCATGGACTCCAGCTGGTCGCGCATGCGCAGGATCTCATTGGCCGCGATCTCCAGGTCGGAGAGCTGCTCACGGCCGGTGCCGCCGGAGGGCTGGTGGATCAGCACTCGGGCGTTCGGCAGGGCCATGCGCTTGCCGGGGGTGCCGGCGGCGAGCAGGACCGCGGCGGCGGAGGCCGCCTGGCCCATGCAGACCGTCTGGATGTCCGGCTTCACGAACTGCATCGTGTCGTAGATCGCGGTCAGCGCGGTGAAGGAGCCGCCGGGGCTGTTGATGTAGATCGAGATGTCGCGGTCGGGGTCCATCGACTCCAGGCACAGCAGCTGCGCCATGACGTCGTTGGCGGACGCGTCGTCGATCTGCACGCCGAGGAAGATCACGCGCTCCTCGAAGAGCTTCGCGTACGGGTCGTACTCGCGCACGCCCTGCGAGGTGCGCTCGACGAAGCGCGGGATGACGTAGCGGTTGTCCACCTGAGCGCCGGTGTGGAGGCCGCTCGCGGGAGAGAGGTTGTTCATGTACATCTGGGTGTTCACCATCCTGGTGGCGTTCTGCGGGCTGTCGGCTGCTGGGTACTGACGGTGTGCGCCGGGATCAGGCCCCGGTGCCGCCGCCGCCCGGAACGTTCGACGCGGCCGAGATGATCTCGTCGATGAGGCCGTAGTCCTTGGCTTCCTCGGAGGTGAACCAGCGGTCGCGGTCGCCGTCGCGGATGATCGCCTCGACGGTCTGGCCCGAGTGGAACGCGGTGATCTCGGCCATGCGCTGCTTGGTGCGCAGCAGGTACTGGGCCTGGATCTTGATGTCCGACGCGGTGCCACCGATGCCGGCGGAGCCCTGGTGCATCAGGATGTCGGTGTTCGGCAGGGCGAAGCGCTTGCCCTTGGCGCCGCCGGTCAGCAGGAACTGGCCCATCGAGGCCGCCATTCCCATGCCGATGGTGACGACGTCGTTCGGGATGTACTGCATGGTGTCGTAGACCGCCATGCCGGCCGTCACCGAGCCACCGGGGCTGTTGATGTACAGGTAGATGTCCTTCTCCGGCTCGGCGGCCAGGAGGAGGAGCTGTGCGGTGATCTTGTTGGCGATGTCGTCGTCGACCTGCTGGCCGAGGAAGATGATGCGCTCGCCGAGCAGCCGGTTGTAGACATGGTCGCCGAGGCCGCCACCGATGGACGGCTCACCCGCGGCGTAAGGCTTCAGATTCGTCACGTATCCACCTGCTCGTCTCCGACGGCCACATGCCGTCTCAGCGTCTCGTTCTGGGGCGCGGACCAGCCGTGCGGACGATGTCCACCGGCTTCGGGTACTCCCGTGCCCTCGTATTCATGGACCCTAACGCGCAGGTCGGACAACGCCATCCCGCTTCCCGAACTGTTCGCTCGGAGCGCAAGGTCCCGGGGCCCCTCCAGAGGTGTGCCGAAGGGCCCGGACACGACTGTGTCCGGGCCCTTCGGGCACTGCTCAGCGGGTCTCGCGCAGGGCGTGACCGGGGTGTTACTTGGCCTCGTCGGCCGCGGTCTCGTCGTCACCGTCGACGGTGTTCTCGACGGTCTCGGCGGCCTGCTCGGCCTCGTCCTCGTCGTCGGAGAGGTCGACGACCTCACCGTTGGTGTCGACGACCTTGGAGGCCTCGACGACGACCGCGAGGGCCTTGCCGCGGGCGACCTCGCCGACGAGCATCGGAACCTGGCCACCCTCGACGACGGCCTGGGCGAACTGGTCGGGGGACATGCCGGAGGAGGCGGCGCGGCGCATGAGGTGCTCGGTGAGCTCCTCCTGGTTGACGCCCAGCTTCTCCTTGTTGACCAGCGCGTCGAGGACGAACTGCGTCTTGATGCCCTTGACGGCCTGCTCGGAGGTCTCGGCGTCGAACTCCTCGCGGGTCTTGCCCTGGATCTCGAGGTACTTGTCGATGTCGAGGCCCATCTGGCCCAGCTGGTGGTGCTCGAGGTTGTGCGTACGGGTCTGGACCTCGTCCGCGAGGAGCTTCTCGGGGATCGGGACCTCGACGAGCTCCAGCAGCTTCTCCAGGACGCGCTCCTGGGCCTGCGTGGCCTGGTCGTACTGCTTCATGTTCTCGAGGCGCGTGCGGCTGTCCGCCTTGAGGGCCTCGATGGTGTCGAACTCGCTCGCCATCTGCGCGAACTCGTCGTCCAGCTCCGGCAGCTCGCGGGCGGAGACCTTGGTGACCTTGACGGTGACCTCGGAGTCCTTGCCCTCGGCGGAGCCGCCCTTCAGCTGGGAGGTGAAGGTGGCCTCGCCACCGGCCTCCAGGCCCTTGACGGCCTCGTCGATGCCCTCGAGGAGCTCGCCCGAGCCGATGGTGTAGGAGACGTCGGTGGCGACACCGTCCTCCAGCACCTCGCCGTCGACCTTGGCCTCGAGGTCGATCGTCACGACGTCGCCCTCTTCGGCGGCGCGCTCGACGTCCTTGGTGGACGCGAAGCGGGCGCGCAGCTGCTCGACCGACTTCTCGACGTCCTCGTCGGAGACCTCGATGGCGTCGACCTCGACCTCGATGCCGGAGTAGTCCGGGATCTCGATCTCGGGGCGGATGTCGACCTCGGCGGTGAAGGCCAGCAGCTCGCCGTCCTTCAGCTCCGTGATGTCCACCTCGGGCTGGCCCAGCGGGTTCAGGTCCGCCTCGTTGACGGCCTCGGTGTAGAACTTCGGGAGGGCGTCGTTGACGGCCTCCTCCAGCACCGCACCGCGGCCGAAGCGCTGGTCGATGACGCGGGCCGGGATCTTGCCCTTGCGGAAGCCCTTCACCGTGACCTGCTGGTTGATCTTCTTGTAGGCCGCGTCGAGGCTGTCCTTGAGCTCCTCGAAGGGCACCTCAACAGTGAGCCGAACCCGAGTCGGGTTCAGGGTCTCCACGGCGCTCTTCACGGTTCGGTCTCCTTGTGGCTGACTGCTGGGGATTCTGCCGTCACGCTGAGATCCAGCGGTCCGGCGGACTTCGGCCCGGTACATCAGACACACGGGCACGCAGCTTGCATAGTAACCGCTAGCGGCAATCAGCCCACAACGCGATCATCGTGAGCGGTGGTGGTGGTCGGGGTGGCCGGATTCGAACCGACGACCTTCCGCTCCCAAAGCGGACGCGCTACCAAGCTGCGCCACACCCCGTCGGTGCGACACGTAGGGTACATGCCCGGAGACGCTCCGACGCCCCCGGTTTCCGGGAACGTCTCACGCGGGCCATGCGAAGACCCGCAAATGCGGTGTGCGATCCCCCGCCCCGACCCGCTAGGATGCTGTCCGTGCCGCGGTCCTCGGACCTGGCGGCGCGCGCATTGCGGGTGTAGCTCAATGGTAGAGCACTAGTCTTCCAAACTAGCTACGCGGGTTCGATTCCCGTCACCCGCTCAAAAGTACTGAAGGGCCAGGTCAGAGGACGTTTCCTCCGCCTGGCCCTCAGTCGTTCCCAGGGGCTTCGATCAGCTCTCCGTGCCCCCTGCGTGCCCCTTCCGCTGTGGATCTTCCTTCGTGCCCTTGGGTGCCTTGCGCCCCTTCTTCACGAGCCCGCTCAGCGCGTCCGCGATCAGCCGGTCCCGGTCGGCGCTGGCGTGTTGGTAGATGAGCGCGGCGCGAGCGGTGCTGTGGCCCATGCGCGTCATCAACTCCCGTGTGCTGGCACCCGTTGACGCGGCCAGCGTATTGCCCGTGTGCCGCAGATCATGGAAGTGCAGTCCCTTGATTCCCGCCTCCCGACACGCCTTGTGCCACAGCCGGTTGAAGTGATTCCGGCGCGGAGTCGCCCCCTTGGCCCCGACGAAGACACGCCCATCGGCGCCGGCCTCGGCATGCCGCTTCAGGTGTTCGTGGATGTCCGCGAGGATCACGCCAGGAATGGAGACGGTCCTCTTGCCCGCGGCACTCTTGGGCGCTTTGATCTCCCGCTGTCCGTTGCTCAGCTCGGCGACGGACCGCCGAACACGCACGGTCCTCTGCTCAAGGTCCACATCCCGCCGCTGGAGGCCGATCAGCTCGCCCCAGCGCAGCCCGAGAAACCCGGCCATGAGCACGAGAGTTCGATAGCGCGGCTGAATCGCCTCGGCCAGCGCGTAGACCTCTTTGACCGTGGCGATCGGACGTTCCGGTGTGTGTACGGAGCTGGCGCCCTTGACCTGGCAGGGATTCCGCCGGATCAGCTCGTCGGACACGGCCGTACCCAGGATGGCGCGGAGCAGGGCGTAGGCCTTGGCCACGGTGGTGGGCCCGGTGCCGGCGGTGAGCTTGTCGGCCCGCCAGCGCCGTACGAGGGGCGGCGAGATCTCCGCCAGGTTGACGGTGCCAAAAACCGGCTCCAGGTGGTGCTTGAGGAGCGAGGAGTAAAGCTGCCGCGTGGTGCTGGTCAGCTCGCGCTCTTTGACCCAGGCAACGGCGAACGGACCGAAGGCGACCTTCCCGGCGTCGGGATCGCGCCAGTCCCCCCGCCGCATCTCGGTCTGCTTGTCGGCGAGCCAGTCGTCCGCGTCCTTCTTGGTACGGAAGGTCTCGGGCGCGGGGCGGAGCTGTCCGTCCGGTCCGAGGTACCGGGCCTGATACCGGCCGGAGGGCAGCTTGCGGACCCTGCCGAAAGGTCGGCGCTTTCCGGCCATCAGGCAGCCACCCCCAGACGGCGGCGACGCGGCTCGACGGTGTGCGCGCTGATGTAGGCGTGGACGGCACTCTCCGGGATGCGCACGTGTCGCCCGACCTTCACATAGGTGATCCGCCGCTCCTCGACGAGGCGCCGGGGGAACCTCACCGTGGTGCCGAGCAGTTCGGCGACCTGGACGACGCTGAGGTAGCGCTCATTCATGCGGCTCTCCTTGCAGGGCTTCGCGGGCGGTCTGGCGGTTCAGCTGGATATCGCGCGCGATGGTCGCGGCGAGGACGGACTCCCCCGGGCTGTGTCCGTGCCCGGCGTACTCCCAGGAGGCGAGGACGAGCACGGTGTCCGGCTCGAAGTCGTCGAGGCCGCGTGCTTCGCGTTCCTGGGCGGCGCGGTAGTCGGCGCGGGTCTGGCGGAGGGCGCCGAGGGTGGTGGAGTACTGGCGGGACTTGGTGGAGAAGTGACCGCGGAAGCCGAGCATGTGGGCCCAGCGGGTGAGCGCGCGGTCCGGATAGAGGGGGTGCAGGGCGGCGCAGGCCTCCATGAGGCGGCGGGCGTGTTCGGACACGGGCAACCGGGCGAGGTCCTCGCCGAGGCCGGTTCCGTGGCAGCGGGAGCAGCGGCTCAGTGCGGAGCCGGGGCGGTTGTAGCGGTCGGAGAGGCCGGTCCCCCGGCACTTGCGGCAGTGCACGGCCGTGTCGGTGACTCCGGTGGATTCGGCTGCCTTGGTCGCATACTTCGCGACGTACGAGGCGACGGCCTGTTCGGTGATGTCGGAGCCGTCCCCGAAGGCCTTGATGGGGCGTACGTCGAGCTGCGTGCCCCAGCGGAGGGTGCGGGCGGGCTGGTCCTCGGCGGGAGGGACCCCTACCGACGTGTAGGAGTGGGCTACGGCGGAGCGGATCGATCGTTCGAGGAGTTCCGTGCTGGCCCAGTACGGCGGCGGGCTGGAGGGGCCGGCCGGTCCGTCGATGCGGATGACGGCGTGGAAGTGGATGGCGCCGCGCTTCTGGAACTCGGCGACCTTGCCGTAGGAGATCCGGGCTTCCTCCGTCAGTTCGCGTTGGGTCAGGCCGGCGGAGGCGGCGATCTCGCGGCGCAGGCGGGTCGTGAAGCGCTGCCAGAGCTGTCCAGCGTGGTTGTTGAAGAGGACGGCTGCGGCGTAGTCGTAGGTGTTCGGGTCGAAGGCGGTGCCGAGTTCGGGCGCGTCCTCCAGGTGGTGCTTGCCGCAGCGGCAGGGACGGCCGGCGGGGCGGTTGTGGACCGGGCCGAAGGACGGGGCGGTAAGGGTGGCGAAGACCCGGGGGTGTGCGCGGACGGTGGCGGGGATGTCGCGGCGGTCGTCGCCTGCCAGTCCGGCCCGGATGAGGTGGTAGGTGTCTCCTGCGTACGTCCAGGCGCATGCGGGGCAGCGGGAGGCGCGGCGGTTCCCACAGGCGATGCGGAGGCGGGCACCGGGCTCGTCCGCGGTGGAGTAGCGGTGCAGGATCTCGCCGGAGGTCTTGTCCTTGGCGACGGTCCAGCCGGTGATGTGGATCGGGTCGGAGCAGCCGCCGGTGCGGCGGATCTGGTCCTCCCAGCGTGCGTACCCGGGGGCCCCGGCCACCTTCAGCATCTCGCCGAGGATGGCCGGGTCCAGGTCCGCGGAGGTCGCGGTGTTGGTCACTCCGTCACCGCCGCCGGGGCAGGGGTGATGTACGCATAGATCTTGAGGGTGATCCGGCCGAGCGGCGTGGTGAAGAGAAGCCGCCGGTCCCCCTCGGAGCTGGCGAGCTCCACATCGAGAGCGTCGGTGTGGGTGGCCAGGCGCCAGGCTTCCAGGTCGGCCGGGCCGTCGAGGAGGACGTGTGCCTCCGTGGGTGTGATCTGGCTGGTGGTGATGTAGGCGCCGGGCAGGTCGGGGTGGAGTTCGGCCAGCTGGGCGAGGGCCGCGAGCACTGCGGACTGCGCGGCGAGCGGGTTGGTCAGGTCGGTATCCGTCAGCACTGCGGTCACCTGCCGGCCGAAGCGACGACGACACGGCGGACGAAGGGCTTGCCGATGCCGTGGCAGGCCGGGCAGTGGGCGGTGATCGTACGGAGGTGGCCGGAGCGGTCCCGGCCGCCGAGGGTGACGGCGACGGAGGCGTGCCCGTCGCAGTTCGGGCAGAGCTCTCCCCGGGCGTTGTGGTTCATCATGGTGCTGCCTTCCGGTTCATTGGATCGGGCAGGTGCACGGCGCCGGGACGGCGGAGACTTGGCGGTTGAGGCCGTCCCGGGGCCGGTCAACGGCTCCTGAATTCCTGGCGCAGGGCGCGGACGAGGAACAGCAGGACGACGGCGCTGACGGACAGGGCGACGGCGGTGACCGCGACGGCCAGGAGCAGCGACACGGCGACGGACGCCAGCGCGAGGACTCCGGCGACTCCGCCGGCGGCGAGGGCGAGCGCGGTACCGGGCGAGCTCTGGACCAGGCCGCCGAAGGCGCTCGGGGACTTCGCCGGGACGGGGGCCGGGCCGGACTCCGCGTACTCGGCGGGGACCGGGGTCGGTCGGATGGTTGCCGGGGTGTAGGTGTCGGGGCTGGGGTACTTGGGCTTGAACATGTCCGTTGCCCTTCCGGGGCGGGTTACTTGTTGATCGCGGTGTCGATGGCCGGGGCGAGGAAGCTGTCCGCCAGGAGGAAGCCGCCGACGAGGATCACAGCGACGAGCCAGAGCGGCGGGCGGACGAGCTTGTAGCCGAGGACACCGACGACCAGCAGGGCGAACCAAAGCGGGACGTCCATGGCGGTTGTCCTTCCGGGGTCAGCTGACGCGGCAGCGGTGGGAGCGGGCGGCGAGCTGGGCGGCGGTCGAGGAGCTGTAGTCCGCGGACCAGCCGCAGCCGTCGGTGGTGCAGACGGCGGTGTCCTTGTTGCGGCCGCGGCGGTCGCGGTAGGTGCCTATCTGGACGGGGCCGATCTTCATGAGCGAGCGGAAGTTGATCCGGGCGGGCATGGGATCTCCTCAGGCGAGCTGGGCGGCGATGGCTTCGGCCATCGGGGACGGGACGCCGAGGCGGGCGCGCAGGGTCTCGGCGTCGATGTCCGAGCCGGTACGGGTGCGGTGGTCGGCGGCGATCTTCCGGGCGTGGGCGACGAGGGCGGGCGGAGCGGTGACCGCCGGCGCGAGGGCGGGCAGGTCGGGAGGCGTGTCGGTCTGTACGCCGGGTTCTGTCTCCCGCTCGACCACCGGCATGGGCGCCGGGTCGGGGCCGGGTTCCGGCGCACTGGGCGACGTAGGCCGCTGTCGGTGGACCAGGAGCGTGCCGCCGAGGAAGGCGAGTGCAGGCCATCCGGCGACGAGGATGCGGAGCCAGTCCGGGACGTCGCGGAGGTCGAGGAGTCCGGCGGTCGCGACGTTCGCGCCGAGCGAGGCCGCCAGGGCGACGGCGAACCAGGACCAGGCCGACCGCGAGGGCTCCCCCGCATCCCGGAGGGAGCGGAGGCGGTGCCAGGCGGCGACGAGGAGCAGGTCCACGCTGACCGGGTAGGCCCAGGCCTTCCAGCCGTCCTGGCCGGCGGCTTCCGCGAGGTCGTGGAGGTGGGCGAAGGAGAGGGCTCCGGCGATGACGGCCTGGACGAGGACGGCGTCCGGGCGGACCAGGCGGGTCATGGTCTTCACCTCGTTTCGGGCATGGGTGGGGTAGGGACTTGGCGCGAGAGGCCGCGCCGACCGGGTGGGGCGAGTGATCAGAAGGCAGGTGCCGAGGCGGTCTTCGGCTGGACCTTGCCGACGAGGACGCGTACCGGGAGCGCGGGCCGGAAGGGCTCCAGCTCGGGGATGCTCGGAGTGCGGTGCGCCTGGGCGTTGCAGGTGTTGACGGCCTGGCGGAGCGTGGTGTGCGGGGCTCGGATACGGGACCAGCCGCCGGAGGAGTCACCGACCACGGCGGTACCGGGACGGTCCTTGTCGATCTGGACGGCGGCGAGGACAGCGTCCGGGGAGATGTCCCCGAAGGCCATGTTCGCCGAGGTCTCGTCGTTGACGCGGTGGGCGGTACGGCCGGTGAGCTGGGCGCGGAGCATGGTGATGCCCTTGCCGAGCTCGGAACCGAAGCGCTGGCCGCAGATCTCCAGATGGATGCCGGCGGCGCGGCCGAGCTGGGCGAGGCGTACGAGGTCGGTGACGATCTGGTCCCGCCGGGCCTCTTCGGCCTTGCCCGCCGCGAGGGCGAGCTCCGCGACCTCATCGACGAGGACCACGACCGGTACGGGTCGAAGGTGCGCGGGCAGGTCCCAGATATCGGCGGTGATCTCCGCATCCGGCAGGTCGATGCTGATCCGCTGCTCGGCCCGGATGACCTCGTAGACGCGGCCCATGTACTGGATGAGCGCGGCCAGCAGCTCCGCCGCATCGTCCGGGTTGTCGGCCAGGGCAGTGAAGCGCCGTGCCATCGGCGCGAGTTCCACGCCGTTCTTGCAGTCAATGCCGACGAGGGCGACGTTCTGCGCCGCGAGCCCCGAGACGAGCGTGCGCTGATAGACGGACTTCCCGGACTTGGTCGCGCCGACGTTCAAGGCGTGCGGGACCTGCCGGTAGTCCCGGTGATGGACCTGCCCGTCTTCCCGCAGGGCCACCGGAACCCGGAGCGGTTCACCGGGCATGGCCGCCGGCATGCGCACCCGCTTGAGTACGTCGTACCCGGTCATCCGCAGCTCGACGACGCCGGAGCGAATCTCGCGCGAGACGACGTTGTGGAGGGCGAAGGAGTGCCGAAGCCGATCGGACGAGGCGGAGAAGTCGAACGCGTCCTGTCCGGGCCGGAGTTTCAGCCGTAGGACCAGTCCGGTCAAGGTGGGGCGAAGCCGCAGGATGCGCGGCGAACGGGCTTCAGGAACGGGGCGGTTGGCGACCCGGGCGAGGGCCAGTCGCCAGCGGGAGGGCGGGACGGTCAGCCCGCAGGCGTCCATCACCGAGCGGTAGCGGATCAAGACGCGGATGGTCGCGAAGGTGACCCCGAAGGTCATCCAGTACCAGGTGGGCCGCTGCCAGCGCAGTACGAGCGCGAGGGCGAGGACCACCAGCAGCGTGACCCATAAGGCGTTCACGCTCAGCCCGCCTTTGCGGCGAGCGAGGTGACGGCGACGGCGCGGAAGCTGATGCCGTGGCGCTTCTGGCCGTTGAACTCGTTCTCCCAGGGGCGGGCTACGAGGCCGGTCAGCGCGACCGGGGTGCCCATGACCAGCTCACCCGAGATTCCGGGCGCCGGTACGACCACCGAGAGGACCTCGGCCTCGCCGTACGCGGCGAACAGCACGTCCACGGTCATCATCTGGGACCCGGTCTCGGGGTCCGTGGCGATCTCACCGGTCCGACGGTCCTTGATCTTCACGGCCGGGGGCTGGGCCACCATCACCAGGGCGGCTGAGCTGTCTACGGGAATCTGACGCACAGCAGAACACTCCTCTATAGATGCTGAACTCCGTCACTCATGTATAGGAGTGACATGAAGAAGAGTGCCTGACTCCTGTACATGAGTCAACCCGCTACGAAGAGAAACTCGCAGCGGGCTGTGGGCAGTTGAGCGAGCGTCAGTCGCGCGCCGGGATCCGGTACTCGAAGACGAACTGATCAGCGGCCATGAGGGTGTCGCAGACCTCGACGACGCGACCTTCCTCCGTGACCGCGTCCCGGAGCAGGTGCACCACCGGGGCGCCAGGGGTCAGCGACAGCTCGGTCGCCTCAGCCTTGGCGGCCGGCCGGGCCTGGAGCGTCTCGACGTACTCGGCGAAGACGTGCCCGTGATCCTCGAGTCGCGCGTAGATGCCGCCGGGCCCCGGATTCTCGGCGAACAACTCCGGGATGTCCTTCACGACGTCCCACGGCAGGTACGAGGTAGCCGTCTCCACAGGCGTCCCGTTCCGGAAGTACAGCCGACGCCGGGCCAGCACCTGAGTCCCCGCGGTGACCCCGAGCCGCGACGCAATCTCCTCCGGCGCCTCCATTGGCCCGATGAACAGCACACTCACCTTGGCTTCAGCCCCAGACTGCGCAGACTCGGCGAGGTACGCCGCCCGACCCTCCTGCCGATGCGTACGCCGGAAGCGATCGGAAGACCGGTGCCGCACGGGCGGCCGAGCCTTCACCAGCGAGCCCTTGCCGTGCCGGGTCTCCACGAGCCCACTGGCCCGCACCTCGACCATGGCCTTGCGGATCGTCCCGCCCGCGACGCCGTAGCGCTCCACGAGCTCCGACTCACTCGGCACCATGTCGCCGGCCTTCAGCACGCCGGCCCGGATCTGCTGGACGATGTCGTCAGCGATCTGCACATAGCGCGGCACAGCCCCTCGGCCCCCTCCTACTGCGGTTCCCATAGTCCTTCTCTTCCTCCTATGCTCCTGTACATGAGTACGGGTTCCCCGCAGGCCAAGTCAACGCCACTGCACTCCGTGTCCGTAGCCGGGGCAGTGCTGCGCGAGGACGGCCGCCTCCTGGCGATCCGTCGCGCGGACAACGGGACTTGGGAACTGCCGGGCGGAGTACTCGAACTCACCGAGTCCCCGGAGGCCGGCGTCCGCCGCGAGGTCCTCGAGGAAACAGGCATCGAGGTCGAGGTCAACGACCTGACCGGGGTCTACAAGAACACCGCCCGAGGCATCGTCGCCATGGTCTTCCGCTGCAAGCCGTCAGGCGGCACCGAGCGCACCTCGGAGGAATCGACCGCGGTCGCCTGGCTCACCCCAGAAGAGGTCACTGCTCAGATGTCCGAGGTCTACGCGATCCGCCTCCTAGACGCCCTCGACGACGCAGGCCCCCACGTCCGCAGCCACGACGGCCGCCAGCTCGTCACGTCATGACCCACGAGGACGCTGTGCGCCTGGTCCAGCAACTCATGGATGGCGACACAGCGACCGAGGGCGAGGGCAGCACGATCATCGAAGCCCTGGAACTGGGCCTACGGTGTCCGCACGTCAGCGACTACATCTTCTACCCGGGCCCCGGACAGCACCCTTCCGCCGAGCAGGTCGTCGAACGAGCCTTGGCCTACCGCCCGATCGCGCTCTGATCCCGAAGCCATGCGGTAAGAGTTTCCCTACTTCATCAAGGGCGCTTCCGCCGCCAAGGCGGCGTCGCGCGCCCGTCGCCCGGACCTGCGCTCCTGTCTGCGCCCCGCTCCAGCCCGGCCGCCGGCCGCACGCCTACGGCTCGGGTAGATGGTGGGAGAAACCCGCTGTGGCTGGGGCGGTCGGCTCCACGGCTTTACCCACCTCCCCGGTTCGGGTCCCGCGTCGGGCAAGACCAGGGGGCCACTCGACCACATTGCGGTCAGGCCCAAAGCCTGCCCGAGTTGCCAACCAGCGTACGGCCCCCTGGTCATGCCCGACCCCAAACCGGGCAGGACACCGGCCAAAGCCGCTCCGCCGCCCGAGTTGCTTGGCTCAACGTAGAAACCGAGGAGAAGGCTCTCTTCCCCGATGACACCTCAACTAGGCTGTGCCAAGGCGCTAGATGCAGGGGCGAGGGGGACGTTACGTGATGCGCATCGGCATGATCGGCCACGGATCCGAAGAAGAGTTGCGATCACTTCGCGAATGGCTGCTGGAGAGCCCTGAAATCCGCAGGCACACAAGAATCGCCTGGGACTTCGAAGAGCCGCAGCCGGGTGAGATGAGCGGAGGCACCGTAGCGGCCATTCAGCTCATTACCGATAACCTTTGGCAGATTGCTACCTTCGCACTTTCATACGCCACATGGCGGAAGACTCGCAGCCGGAACACCTCGGTAACAATCGAGCACAATGGTCGGCGCTTGGGCATCGAGAGTAATGAAGAAGACACGGTAAATCGCATTATCAGGGAACTCGGCGACGAATAGGAAGTGCGGTGACACTTCCAAATCCTCAAGCGTCTCGCGCAGTCCTTATCGGCGTAGGAGATTACACCCACCTGCCGAAGCTCACGACGGTGCGGCAAAACATCGCCGCTCTTGCGCAGATCCTCACGAGCAAAACGTCATGGAACCTTCCGCCGGAAAATTGCATCACTGTGCATGATCCCAAGACGCCAGAAGATTTGGTCGACCCTGTTCACCAGGGTGCCCAAGAAGCTACGGATGCCCTGCTGGTTTATTATGCAGGCCACGGCCTTCGAGGCGATAGCCGCGGTGAATTTCGACTCACTCGATCAACTTCTCGATCGGGGGCTCCGCACACTTCAACAGATTACAACGACGTGCGAGAGACACTCCTCAATTCATCAGCTGCCACGCGCATTGTGATTCTTGACTGCTGCTACGCCGCGACAGCCCTCGGAGTCATGTCAGACCCCACCTCATTGGCCGAAGAGGCGTCCATTGAGGGAACATATTTGATTGCTGCCGCCGGGGAAACGCAAGCAGCCATGGCGGATAACGGTCACGGATTTACTGTATTCACGGGTGAACTGGTAGGCCTACTTCGGAATGGCGTACCGGACAAAACCAGGCGTTTCATTGACCTGGATTCTACCTACTCTCATTTGCTTCAATCGCTTCGCTCCAAGGCTCGCCCACTTCCCCATAGAAGGGTGCGGGATTCCCCAGGGCGCCTTGCTCTTTCATTGAATAAGCAATGGAGTGATAAGGAATCATTCCCAAATGCGACCAGCGCCGACACCGCTTTAGAGATCCGACTAGAGGCGACCTCAGCACCTCTCGAGGACGGCCAGTCCCCTACTGCCCCGCCTGCTGTGCGCGCCTCACCGTCAACTGGCCAGCCACAGGCGGAACCTCTCCCCAGCAGCATCACGCGTGACTCAGGTGCAGCAATAGCAACCGTCGGCACCTGCCTAGAAGCCGGGGCCCAAAGCGAAGCGCCTAGCGAGGCTCCACCCGCAACGTGGGCATCGCCAGGGGCGCAGCAAACGCTCGGCAACGTCGCTCAAGTTCACCCCGGCAGGAGGGTGCCCCGCACTCTCTCGGAGCTCAGCGAATTCTGGCCCGAGATCTTGGAGGCAGTGAAGGGCCACCGACGCTTCGCATGGATCGCACTTAGCCACTATGCCAAGGTAACGGAATTTGACGGAACTCGTGTAGTTCTCGAATTCGACACGAAAGCCCACTCGGATAGTTACCTTGAAGCAAAGGCGGATAAATCCCTGGAGCACGTCGTGCGTGAGGTTCTCACGCTCCCGTGGGTAATCGAGATGCGAACTAAAAGTGCGGCTAGCCCTACAGTGCCGAGACCTCAATGGTCACACAACGCCGGCGAATGGCCCACCAGTCGGAAATTCGCAGATATACACGATGTCGCCCCGCTCGGCTCGAACCTTACGCGAGAATTAGCTGAGCACCGACTCGCCGACCCATCGGTAGTCGATAGAAGCTGGGCCGCCGTCCTTGTTGAGGTTGAGAAGCGCCGACGTTTCGCTTTTATTCTCCTGAACAGTTACGCGAAACTCGAATATTTCGGGGAATATACCGTGCTCTTGATGTTCGCAAACGAATCGGCTTTCCGCAACTACAATTCATCAGGCGTCCATCAGTTGCTTGAAGCGACTCTTTTGGAGATATTTCAGCGCCCATATCATGTCGAAGCATGCACTAGTTCCGGGTGTGTGAACTTTTAATTCTGAGCACACGTCACATCCGAAAGTGTCAATTTACGAAAGATTTCCTTCGGAACTAGGTCTGCCGGGAAACCTACCCTCTCTTCGGAGATGCTTTCACAGGCAAAGCCCCCAGAGGTCATCTGAGGGATTCGCTGACCTTCGGATTCGATGGCACTAGTCTAAAGTCGCTGACGGCTGTGAGGCGGCACCGTGCAAAGTAAGTAGGCGGTGACCTCGGCTGTTTGCCACGCGGACTGCGTCTCTAAGGGCGCGCGTCAGGTCTTGGGTCAAGAGGCGGAGTTCAGCCGGATCTAGATCATCGTCAGCGAGGACTTCGAGGGCGTGGCCCAGGAGGTCTGTACCGATGCCGAGTTGGGCGGCCTCAGCGTTGTCGGCGAGGCGGGACAGGTAGCCGGTGTTGTCGTCGGTGCTCAGGAAGCAGGGTTTACCGTCAGGGCCCGACCAGGGCAAGAGGCGCAGCTCGTTGTGGGGCGTCGTCATTCCGCCCTCCTGACCTCGGCCGTGTGGTGCGTGGTGAAGACTGCGTCGGCGCGGTCGCCCGGGAGCGCCAGGAGGGCTGCCTCGACCACTCGGCCCGTGGTGTCGGTCGCCACGCGTGTGATCGAGAGGATGGCTAGCGTCGCGCTGATGCGAAGGGTCGTCGCTTCGTCGGGAGTGGGGAGGCGGGTGCTGACCGTTTCCTGGACCACGGACAGCGGTGGGCGCAGGTCTGGCACTCGTGCGGTTAGCAGTCCTTCTGGGACGTTGGCCGGCGCCAGGTCTCGGGGGACGTAGATGCGGGCCAGGCTGTGCGGTGTTTTGCCCTCGTGGCTGAGGCAGAGGAATTCTGTCAGGGGGCTGCGGGGCGAGACCCTCAGGAGAGCGGTCAGATGGCCGTGCGCTCCGAGGTTGGTGGCGCGGATGGTGGTGTGGAGGGCCCCCTCAGCCGGGAGCGGTGTGCTCGGGGTGTGCCAGCCGCCGACGTACGTGATCCTGCGGAGGGGGTGGCGGACGAAGTTGCCGCTGCCGTGGATCTTCTCCACGAGGCCTTCGCCCTGGAGGAGCGCGAGGGCGTTCCGGAGGGTGGGTGTGCTGACCGCGTAGCGGGCGGCCAGTTGGGCTTCCGAGGGGAGGCGCTCGCCGGCCTTCAAGAGACCCTTCGAGATCTGGGCCCGGAGGTCCTCGGCGATGGCGTGGCGGCGGGACGGTGCGGGTTGGGTCACCAGTTCCTCCGCATCCGGAGGGCGATGAAGCGGGTTCGGGCGTGCATGGTCAGCAGTTCGCCCGACTCGAAGCAGAGTCGCTTAGCGCTAGCGGGGAGTTGGATCAGGTCGATAACGCGGCACGGTTGGCCGCCGATCTGGATTACGTCGCCGCGTTGGACGGTGGTCGAGGTGATCTCGACGTTCTTGGCGAGGGCGCCGCTTGGGGTCCATCGACTCACTGGGCCACCTGCCGCGGTTCGGGCCGGTCGCTGGGGGTGTGGCAGGGGCAGTCGCAGGCCTCGTAGATCACGGGTACGCCGACCGGGGCCGTGGCGGGGGACGACTGGGCGCACTCGTGGTGGGTGCCGATCGTGCACGAGCTCGACCGGTAGGGGGCGGGGGCTGGGCCGGGCGGTAATGCCTGCCGGAGGGGGCGCCCACTGGTGCGGGCGGGGATGGGGATCGTACGGTTCGACATGCTGATCAGCTCCTATTGCTGTCGGCCAGGTCCCCGGACGTCGCCCGTCGCGGGGACCGCTTTGCGTACGGCGGCCCAGAGGGTGCGGCCGGTCAAGCTGCTGGCTAGGAGCCCGAATCGGTCGGCCTCCGCCACCACTTCCAAGACCTCCCGCCATGTGGAGGCGGGCAGTGCTTCCGGTACCTCCGCTTCGATCGACGTGTAGCGGGCGTGCTCCCCTACTCGCGTGGTCAGACCCAGGGCGGACAGTCGGGCGGCGATGCTCTCGGCGCTTGATTCCGAAGCCAGCACCGAGGACCTCCGTCGCCGAGCGAACACTTTGAGTAAAGCTAGTTAACTAGATTAGAGCTAGTGGACTAGATTTTCTACATGCCTGAGCAGCCGCCTTATCTCCGTATCGCCGACGTACTTCGGCAGCGGATCGCGGAGCACGACTGGAACGTTGGCGACCGGCTGCCCTCGCGGGCGCAGATCGCCGAGGAGTGCGGCGTTGGCGAGAACGTCGTTCGTCGCGCGCAGGAGCTCTTGATCTCCCAGGGCGTGTTGGAAGGTCGCACGGGTTCGGGCACGTACGTCGCGGAGCCCCGGCGGAGGGTGCGGGTCGTTCGTTCGTCGGCTCGTGAGCAGCCGGGCGGTTCTCCCTTCCGCGCGGACATGCAGGCCTTGGGCAGGCAGGGGAACTGGGAGAGCCGGACCGAGGCCAAGGTGCCCGCGCCGGCTGAGATCGCCACGCGTCTCGGGATCGCCGTTGACGAGCTGTGCGTGCGCACGGTGTACGAGTTCCTTGCCGATGGCAGGCCAGTGCAGCTGTCGACGAGTTGGGAGCCGTACGAGCTCACCGCAGGCACACTCGTTGTCCTGCCGGAGGGTGGGCCGCACGCCGGCGTTGGTGTCGTGAACCGGATGGCCGTCATTGGGATCACGGTCAGCCACGCCGTGGAGCAGCCGGAGCCGCGGCAGGCGACCGCCGAGGAGGCGTCGCTTCTCGGTATTCAGAAGGCCGCCCTGGTCACGCACATCCGGCGGACTTACTACAGCGACCAGGGGCAGCCCGTGGAGACGGCGGACATCGTCATCCCTGCCGCACTGTGCGAGATCGTCTACGAGATCCCTGTCGGTCGCTAGCGTGCCCAGCACCACTCCGATCACTGGCGAACGCGAGAAAGGGCACTCCATTGGACGCGGAACGACTGGCCCGGATAGCCGACCTGGCCGCGACGGCACAACCCGACTGGGACGCGAGCCACAACGGCGAAGCCCTACAGGAGTACCTGAAGGGAATCGGGTGCGATGGCGTGGACGCGGTCATGGTGACCATGCGGGTCGCCGGATGCGACCTCGGCGAGGCTCAGAGGATGTTCTTCAGCGCACCCTCCCGGGCCGCGGAGCGGGACTTCCACAATGCATTCATGGACGGCCTTGAGCGGGCTCAGAGCGACGTCTGACTCCGCCGATCGGACTCCTGCGATAGGTGCCTATCGGGCATCCGTTTGCCGATGCAGGCCACCAGTGCGCCACCGTCTTCGGTGAGGAAGAACCTGAAGCCCCACGACCCATCGGGGGCTCTGACCAATCCACTGAGAATCGGCTGGGCGTGCTCGCCGAGAATCTGCACCGCACGCTCCATCCCCACGGTTTCGATGCCCCTCCACCGCAAGCTCCGAAGTCGGGTCGTAAGGACTCGGGCATGGACCTCAGAGGACACGATCCAGTCCTCCAGAACGCTGTACTCGCCGCCGCCAACGAGGGCCGCCAGAGCAGCCTTGGATGCCGCGTCGTCACCGGCCAGCAGCCGCATCAATTGTTGCCGTTCCATAGCCCCTCCCTGGCTGGCATCCTGCGATGGGGCAGCGATGTGCCGCAACCGCGTATGCCGCTCGCCGCTACTACTCCCCAGGGCCCTGGCGCCGTGTCCCCCGCGTGCCCGATCGGGCGGGCTTCGGCGGGGAGGCCCGGGGAACGTCGGGGAGACGAGCGGGAACGGGCTGGTCAGTGGGTTGGCTGGTCGGGGCGGGGGTGGGTACGCGATCTTCCAAACTAGCTACGCGGGTTCGATTCCCGTCACCCGCTCTCAAGCACTAAGGGCCAGGTCAGAGGAGTTCTCCTCGACCTGGCCCTTAGTCGTTCCCGGGCCGCCGATCAGCTCGGAGCGGGAAACCCGGAGTCTCCAGACCGCTCGCGCGCTAGGGTCCGGTTGGGAGGTGGGATGGCAGGCAAGAGCGACTGGCGGAACCACCCGCGTTGGCACCTGGTGTTCTTGGCCCCGCTGCTGATCCTCGTGATCACGGAGAAGGACCCGATCTCGCGAGCCTTTCTGGCTGCCGCACTCCTCGTGGGGGCGGTTCGCTACGGGCGCGAGTCGGTGAAGTGGGCAGACAGCAGCCAGGCACAGCCCCAACCACAGCCACAGCGGTCCGAGGGCTATCTATAACCCACGCGGGCACCCTCCGTGACCGGTCTCTGTGGGCCAGAAGGCGCCATAGAGGTGGATGGAGTTGGGGCTGGGCTACACGACATCGCGGAGCCGTCAGAAGATGTTTCCTCGACCTGGCCCTGATGCGTTTCTAGAGCTTGATGCCCGCGATGGTGTCCGCGAGGGAGTTCAGGAAACGGTTGACGTCCGGGGCGATCGAGCTGGACGCGAGGAAGAAGCCGAAGAGGACCGCGACGATCGCGGGGCCGGCCTTGATGTGGTTGCCGCGGACGAGCACCACGAGGATGACCGCCAACAGAACCACGACTGACAGCGAAATGGCCACTACTGATCACACCTTCGGTCGTCCCCTGGTCGGCCTGGGGCGCACGGCCACGCACACCCCCACATGGACCATCCTCCCACCAACGGGCCCCGGCTATCCGCCCCGTGGCGAATCGTCGTCGACACATTTCCGCCAACAACACGTGCACCGGGCATAGTCAGGGCGCGGTGAGGCCGAGCAGCGAGCGGACATAGGCGTACTTCGCGGACAGGCGCTCGCGCGTGGGGGCGTCCAGTACGGAAAGGCGCGCCGGGTTCGCGTTGTGCGCGAGGTCGGCCTCCTTGACGAGGAGGGCGCCCGGGGTGGCGAGGATGCGGGCCGCGTACTGCTCGAGCGGTTCGCCCGGGTGCTTGGTGAGGGCCAGGACCATGTCCTTGACCCCTTGCGGGACGTTCATTCCGGCGAGTCGTTCCGCGCTCAGGGCGTCGTCCTCGACGGAGTCGTGGAGCCAGGCCGCCGCCTGCTGTTCGGCGCTGCCGCCGCGGGCGCGGACGCCTTCGGCCACGGCCGCGAGGTGCTCGGCGTAGGGGCGGCCGGCCTTGTCCGTCTGGCCTTCGTGCGCGGCGCGGGCCAGGCTTTCCACCTCGGCGAGGGTGAGGGGTGGGGCCGTCACGTGAGCTCCCTTGCTGCCGTACGGAGGGCCTGCGCGGCCCGGTGTACATCCGCTTGCGTGGTACGCCAGTTGGAGAACGCGGCGCGCAGGGCGGGGGTTCCCGCGTGGACGGTGGGGGTGACGAAGACCTCCCCGGCGGCGGCTTCCCGCAGGGCCGTGAGGCGGGCCGGGGTGGGGGCCTGGGCCAGGGTGAAGCAGACGACGTTGAGGCGGACCGGGGCCAGGACGGTGAACTGCGGGTCGCCCGCGAGCTCTTCGCCGAGTGCACGGGCGCAGGCGATGTCGCGCTCGACGATCTCGCGGTGGCCTGCGCGGCCGTACGCGCGGAGCGTGAACCAGGCGGCGAGGGCGCGCAGCCGGTGGGAGTTCTCCGGGGTGAGGTGGACCAGGTCGGGGTGGTCGCCGAGGGGGCCGAGGTAGGCGGCGGAGTTCTGGAAGACGCGGGTCTGGAGGTCTCGGCGGCGGGTGAACTGCACGGCGCTGTCGTAGGGGACGTTGAGCCACTTGTGCAGGTCGACGCAGAGGGAATCGGAGGCGTCGAGTCCGGCGGTGAGGTGGGCGTGGTCCGGGGAGAGCGCGGCGAAGGCGCCGAAGGCGGCGTCCGTGTGCAGCCAGAAGTCGTGGCGGTCCTTGAGGGCGGCGACGGCGCGCAGGTCGTCGAAGTCGACGGTGTTGACGGTGCCGGCGTTGGCGACGACCACGGCCGGTCCTCGGGTGTCGGCGAGGGCCCGGTCCAGGGCGGCGGGGTCGACGGCCTCGCGGCCGGGCAGGGTCGGGACGGGTACCAGGGACTTTCGGCCGAGGCCGAGGACGGACAGGGCCTTGGCGATGGAGGAGTGGGGGGCGCCGGACAGGACGCGGACCGGGCCGAGCGCGGCCGCGCCGTCCTCGGCGGGCGAGACCCCCGCGCGTTCGCCGAGCCACTCCCTGGCGATGGCCAGGCCGGCGGTGTTGGACATGGTCGCGCCGCTGACGAAGGTGCCGGTGTGGGCGGCGGAGAGGCCGAAGAGCTCGCGGAGCCAGCCCACCGTCTCGCGTTCGAGGTCCTGGCCGGCGCCGTCGAAGGCGGAGTTGCTGTTCTGGTCGTGGGCGGCGGTCAGCCAGTCCCCGGCGAGGGCGGCGGGGGTGGCGCCGCCGGTGACGAAGCCGAGGTATCGGGGCCCGGCGGAGGCCGACAGGCGGGGCGCCCAGCGCCGCTGGAAGGCGGCCAGGGCCGCGTCGGTGCCGGCGCCGTGCTCCGGGAGGGGTTCGGGGGCCTGCGTCTGCGCCGGGGGCGGCGGTACGACGGGACGTGCGTCCAGCGTCGCGAGGGCGTCGGCGGCGGCGCGGCGGGTGGCCTCGAGGAGTTCGGGGAGGCGGGCGAGGTCGGCGGCGAGCGTGCGGTCCATGGGGGCACGGTAGATCGCCCCCCGGCGGGGTGGGCGGGCCAATCACCGCGGAGTGGCCCACGGGCGAGCCGGCGGCACGGCGGGCCCGCGAGCCAGCGGCACGCCGGGCGACCGCCCAGCGGGGCGGCGGGGGCGGCCCCCGGGCCCGGCACGCCGGTGAGCCGTGGCCCGCACGCGCCCGGTGGCGGGACGGGGCCTCGCGCCCCGCAGTCGGGCTCCGGGGCGGCCGGCCGGCCGGGGGGCGGGGTCGTAGGGTCGGGGGATGGTGACGAGGGTGTGGCTGCGGGGAGTTGGCGGGGCGTTGGTGTGGGCGGGGGTGCTGGCGGGGGTGCTGGCGGGGTGTGATGTGCCGCCCGCGCCGCGGGCCGTGTCGGAGGCGACGGCGGACGCGTCCGCGAAGGCGTCGGGGAAGCCGGGTGCCGGGGTGAGCGGGGCGGGTGAGGAGGAGTGTCCCGAGGGCGGGGTGCGGGTCCTCGAAGGGAGCGGGAACGCGGCGATGGGGCTGCGGGTGGCGGACATCCAGCTGGTCAACTGCGGTGCGCAGCCCTACGTACTGGAGGGCTACCCGGACCTCCGCGTGCTCGACGAGCAGCGCCGGCCGGTGGAAGTCGCCGTCGGGCACGGGTCGAACGGCATCTCCACCGGCAGCGGCCTCGACACGGCTCCGGAGCAGGTGACGCTCCAGCCCGGGCAGGCCGCGTCGGTGGGGCTGCTGTGGCGCAACCTCGTCACCGACTCGGCCGTGCCGGCCGCGGAGGGCTGGGTGCTGGACATCGGGCCCCGGCCCGGCGCGCCCCGGCAGACCCTGGTGCTCACGCACTCGATCGACCTCGGGAACACCGGGAAGCTCGGGGTCGGCCCCTGGGTGGCCGTCCGCCGCTGACCCGGGGCGCAGCGGTACCGCGCCCTATCCCCGCATCCGCAGGGCCCGGCGGGCCGGGAGGGTCGTGGCCGTCAGGGCCAGGGTCAGCGCGGCGGCCGCGAAGGAGCCGTACACGAGGGGCGGGACGTACGGGGAGGTGCCCGTGACCGCGTTGGTCAGCGGGATCAGTGTCGCCAGGGCGATCGCCGAGCCCAGGCCGATGCCCGCGCAGCCGACCAGCAGGGCCTCCCAGCGGAGCATGCGCAGCACCTGGCGGCGGGTGGAGCCGACGAGGCGCAGCATGCGCAGCTCGCGGCGGCGATCCAGGACGGTCATGACCAGGGTGTTGGCGGCGGCGACGGCCGCGAAGCCGCCGAGGACGGCCGCCATCGTGGTGTTGGCCCAGGCGTTGAGGTCCCGGTCCAGGCTCCGCTCCGCGGTCCAGGCCGAGGCGGACACCGCGGGGCCGAGGCCGGCCGGCAGCGGGCCGCGGACCAGGAGTTCGGTGGCCCGGCCCGCGGTGGTGTGGGGGTTCAGGTCGGCCGCCGGGAAGGTGATCTCGCCGAGGCCGAGGCCCCGGGTGTAGACCGCCACGATCTCGGGGGTGGCCCGGGTGCCGTCGGGCATGCGCAGGTCCATGTGGTCGCCGACCGAGGCGTGCGAGGTGTCGGCGAGGGTGCGGTCGACGGCCACGGTTCCGGGGGCGAGGCGTGCGAGCGAGCCCTCGCGGACGCCCAGGTCCTGGACGGCGGCGAGGTCGCCGGCCACGCCTTGGGCCGAGGCCGACCGGAGCGAGCGGCCGCCGCCCGAGCCGGCCACCACGAGGACGGAGCTGCGGGTGACGGCGACTCCGGCGCCGCTCGCCACCGCCTGCGAAGACGGGTCCGCGATGACGTGGTCGGCGAGCAGGCCCGCCTCCTGCTGCTGGCGTACGGCCCGGTCCTCGCTGGTGTGCAGGAAGACCAGGGTCGAGGAGAAGGCCATGGCGAGGACGATCGGGGTGATGGCGGAGGCCAGCCGGCGGGCGTGGGTGCGGGAGTTGGCGGCGGCCAGCGAGCCGGAGGCGCCGCCGGCGCGCAGCGGGAGTCCGATCACGGCGGCGCAGGCGCGGGCGATCAGCGGGCCGAGCAGGGCCACGGCCAGCATGAAGAGCATGACGACGCCGAGCGCGGCATTGGCGGCGTCCTCGCCGGTGGCGGTGGCGGCCAGGCCCGCGCAGGTGGCGCCGCCGGCCAGGGCGGCGAGCCCCAGCGGGGTACGGATCCAGCCCGGACGCAGGCGTTCCACGGCGGCCGCGGTGAGGGCCAGGCCGGGGCGGATGCGGGCGGGCCGGCGGGCGGCGGCCCAGCCGGCGAGCAGGGCGGCGGCGAGGCCGATGCCGGCGGCGCTGACCAGGGGGATCCAGGAGACGGACAGTTCGACCCCGTCCGGGATCGCGCCCTTGGCCTGGAGCCGTCCGAACCACCAGGAGGCGAGGGCGATGCCGGGTACGCAGCCCAGCGCGCCCGCGACCGGCGCGACGAGCAGGGCTTCGGTGGCGACCGTACGACGGATCTGGCGCGGGGTGGCGCCGATCGCGCGCAGCAGTGCGTACTCGCGGGAGCGCTGCCCGACGGAGAGGGCCACGGTCCCGGCGGCGGTGAACACGGCGACGAGGGTGGCGATGCCGCCGAAGGAGCCGCCGAGGCCGGCCAGCAGCTCCTTGGCGCCGTCCAGTCGGGGATCCACGTTGCGGGCGGCGCCGGTCAGCACCCGGGCCCGGCCGTCCAGGGCCTCCCGCGCCTTCGCGGGGTCGGCGCCGAACAGCACGATGGCGTCGAGGGCGTCGGGGTGCCCCGACAGGGCGCGGGCCTCGGCGTCGGAGAACCAGACGCCGGCCCCGGCCGTGTGGCCCACGACCCGGAACTCCCGCTTCCCGACCGGGGTGTCCAGCCGTACCTGCCGGGTGCCCGGGTCCCCGCCCAGGACGATTTCGCCCGGGGCGGCCGGCGCCCGGCCGGCGCTGAGCTTCGTACCGCTGAAGGCGGTGGAGCCCCAGCCGTACGCGTCGAGGGTGCGGCCGTCGCCCTCCCGTACGGGGAACACCACGTCCGGCACCGCCCGCCCGAGCGGGGCCAGCCGGTCCAGCAGCGCGGCGTCGACCAGGGCCCGCTCCGGGACCCGCGCATAGGTCTCGTACTCGCCCTCGCCGCTGCCCACCCGCAGGCGGGCCTGCTGGTCGGCGGCGACGACGACGGGGGCATCGGCGTACCGCGTCGGCGGGGCGCTCGCCCGCACTCCGCTCTCGAGCAGGATTCCGCAGGCGCAGACGATGGCGACGGTCATGAGCAGGGCGACGAAGGTGCCGACGAACGCGGCGGGGCGAAAGCGCACCGCCGCGCGCGCCAGGCCGTTGGGGCGCGGGAACATCAGGCGGCCACTCCCGCGCAGGAGGCGGCCGGGCGGGCGGTGAGCGTCGTCATCCGGGCGGCGATGGCCGTGGCGGGGCTGCGCGGCAGCCGGTCCGCGATCAGGCCGTCGGCGAGGAAGAGCACCTGGTCGGCGTGGGCGGCGGCGACCGGGTCGTGGGTGACCATGACGACGGTGGCGTGCAGCGAGTCGACGGCGTCCCGGAGCAGGCCGAGGACCTCCGCGGCGGTGGTGGTGTCGAGGGCGCCGGTGGGCTCGTCGGCGAAGACGACGTCGGGCCGGGTGACGAGGGCGCGGGCGATGGCGACGCGCTGCTGCTGGCCGCCGGAGAGTTCGGCGGGGCGGCGCCGGCCCTTGCCGGCCAGGCCGACGCGGGCGAGCAGGTCGGCCGCCCGGTCCCGGTCCTGGCGGCCGCCCGCGAGGCGCATCGGGAGCAGCACGTTCTGTTCGACGGTGAGCGAGGGCAGCAGGTTGAAGGCCTGGAAGACGAAGCCGAGGCGGCTGCGGCGCAGTTCGGTGAGCTGGTTCTCGTTCATGCCGGTGATCTCGGTGCCGCCGAGGCGGACGGAGCCGCCGGTGGGCAGGTCGAGTCCGGCGGCGCACTGCAGGAAGGTGGACTTGCCGGAGCCGGAGGGGCCCATCACGGCGGTGAAGCTGCCGCGCGGCAGGCTGAGGTCGATCCCGCGCAGCGCGTGCACGGCTCCGGCCCCCCGCCCGTACTGCCGCCGGACACCGCGCAGCTCGACGGCGGCGGCGGAGCCGTACGGCTCCCCCGTTCCATCGCCGCGCCGCTTGCTCCGCAGGAACCCCATGATGTGCCGCCTTCCGCTCTGCGCCATTGCCTTGGTGATGGCTTCGACGCTACGGAGGCGCGGGTGGCCGGGGCCATGGCGGAACCCGGTCGGCCCGGGGTGGGGAAAACCCCACCCCGGGCCGGGGGCACGCAGTGGAACGGTGAAGGTCCGGGCGTCAGGCGGTCTGCTCGTTGTCACCGCTCTTGAAGCGGCCGAGCACCGTGCCGTCGGCCGCGTGCAGCACCAGGGTGGAGTCCAGGCCGTAGGCGAGGTAGGCGCCCGGGTTGCCCCACGACTCGGTGCTCCAGACGGCGTGGCCGTCCTTCGAGTAGATGACGAAGTTGCCGTCGGTCTGCATCCGGGCGTACGCGCCGGGGCTGTAGGCGCCGGCCGCGGCGCGGACCTTGAACGTGTTGCGCTCGAAGACGACGAGGTAGCCGCGGTTGTCCATGGCGAGGACGCTGTTGCTCGCCGCCATCCAGGTGCCGCTCTGCAGGGTCTCGCCGGCGTTCAGCGTGGTGTCCGTCACCTGCCAGGTGTGGGTCGACCAGGTGGCGGACTCGTTCTGGCGGTAGATGACGAGGTTGGCGTCGTCCTGGAGGTCGAGGTGGCCCTTCGGGTTGCCCCAGGTGTTGGTGCTCCAGACGGCCGCGCCCTTTACCCCGTTGACGTCCTTCTTGTAGATGACGAAGTTGCCGTCGGCCTGGAACTGGGCGTAGGCGCCGTCGTTGCCGTACGTGGCGGAGGCCCACAGCTCGGCGCCGGCCGTGTGGTCCAGGACCAGGTTGCCGTCGGGCTGCATGTACAGAGCGCCGTTCGCGGTCTCGATGTACTCGTTGGACGCGATCACGTCGCCGGGCTTGAGCGAGACGGTGCCCGCCGCCGAGAAGGCGGACGCGCTGTTCGACGCCTTGGACGTGGCCTTGGCCTTGGCCTTCGCGGGCAGCTTCTTGGCCGGGATCTTGTCGGTGACCGGCTTGATGGTCTTGCCCTCGGCAGCCTGGGCCGGGGCCGCGACGATGCCGGCCGTGACGACGGCGGCGACGAGCGCGCCGGTCCATACGGCGTGCTTGCGGTTGAGAATCATGCTTCCCCCCACGGAAAGTCGTAAGAATTGAACCTGTTCGATTCAACGGTGATCAGTGTGCACAGGCCTGAGTTGAAACGCAAAGGAAATACGGCCGGCGACCGGAACGACTCTGCCATCCGCCACTGACAGTTGGTCCGCGGACCGGCCTCTCAGGCCGAGCGGCGGATGAGGAGGAGGGCGCGGTCGTCGTTGACGTCCTTGGCGACCTTTTCGATCAGGTGCCAGGCGGCGCCGTCCCAGCTGGCTGAGACGTAGCGGTCGGCTTCGCCGGTGAGGCGGTCGATGCCCTCGCTGATGTCGCGGTCCGCCGTCTCGACGAGGCCGTCCGTGAAGAGCATCAGGACGTCGCCCCGCCGCAGGTTTCCGCGGGCGGGTTCGAACTCGGCGCCGTCGTAGACGCCGAGCAGCGGGCCCTCGCCCGACTTCTCCTGCCAGCGGCCGGTTCCGGCCGAGAGCTGGAGGGCGGGGAGGTGGCCGGCGGAGAGGAGTTCGTAGTCGCCGGTCTCCAGGTCCAGGACGAGGTGGATGGAGGTGGCGAAGCCCTCGTCCCAGTCCTGGCGGAGCAGGTAGCCGTTGGCGGCGGGCAGGAAGCCGTGCGGGGGCAGTGCGCCGAGCAGGCCGCCGAAGGCGCCCGAGAGCAGCAGGGCCCGGGAGCCCGCTTCCATGCCCTTGCCGGAGACGTCGGTCAGCACGATCTCCAGGGTCCGGCCGCCGTTGGTACGGGCCGCCACCACGAAGTCGCCGGAGAAGGACTGGCCGCCGGCCGGGCGCAGGGCCATCTCGCGGTGCCAGCCGCGCGGCAGGGCGGGCAGCTTGCTCTGCACCCGGATCCGTTCGCGCAGGTCGAAGAGCATGGTTCCGCCGCGTCGCCACGGCACGCCGACGCGGCTGCGGAACTGTGCGATGACCAGTCCGAAGAACCCGCAGGCCGCGACGACCAGCACGGTGCCGGGCGTGACCCGGGCGGGCCCCTGGGTGTACGGGCCGAGGACGAGGGCCTCGACGATGAGGGCCGCGGCGGAGGCCGCGTACAGGGCGAGCAGGCTGGCGGGCCGCAGCAGCAGGCCGCCGGCGACGATCGGCAGGACGAGCGCGGCGGGTGAGAACCAGACGGGCAGCATCAGCGTGCCGAAGGCGATGGCCGGGATGGTCAGCAACAGGCCGGCGAAGGCGAGCCAGTCGGAGGCGTCCCCGCGGAAGTAGTCGACGGCGGATTTGCGCAGGGCGGTGCGGGCCCGGTGCGACAGCATGCGCGCCCGGGCCAGAAGGGGTTCCACACGTGCTCCGGCCATTGTCCGGGACCCTATCCATCCTCGCTGTGAGCGCGCAGGGGTACCCCCGCACCTGGGGTCCGTCTGCGGCGGAAAAGGCTTCGACCGGGACGGAATGCCCTGATAGGGATGGCCGTATGGCTCTTGAGATGCGCGAATTGCAAGCTGATGAGTGGGATGTCTGGTACGACCACCTGGAACTGGCGTTCGGCGGCGTGCCCGAGTCTCCCGCGGAGCGGAAACTCTACAAGTCGCTGACGGAGACGGAACGTTCTCTCGGGGTCTGGGACGGCGAAAACTGTGTGGGCTCGGCCGGCGCGTTCTCCTTCCGCCTCTCGGTGCCGGGCGGCGCGCTGGTCCCGGCCGCCGGGGTCACGATGGTGGGCGTCTCCCCCACCCACCGCCGGCGCGGGGTGCTGACCTCGTTGATGCGCCGCCAATTGGACGACGTCCGGGCGGGTGGCGAACCGATCGCCGTGCTGACGGCCTCGGATCCGGCGATCTACGGGCGTTTCGGCTACGGCACCGCGGCGTACGCCATGACCGTCGACATCGACACCACCCGGGTGGCGCTCTCCGTGCCGCCGGGGACCGACGACGTACGGCTGCGGCTCGTCGATCCGCTGAAGGCGCTGGCCGACTGCGAGCGGGTGTACGCCGAGCTCGTCACCCGGCGCCCCGGGATGCCGGCCCGGCAGCCGGGCTGGGAGCGGCTGGGTCTGCTGGACCCGGCGGCCATGCGGGAGGGCGCCTCCCCGCTGAAGTGCGTGGTGGCCGAGGGGCCGGACGGCGAGGTCGTCGGGTACGCCCGCTACCGGGTCAAGGCCGACTGGGAGCAGAGCGGTTCGGACGGCAAGGTCCGGGTCCAGCAGGTGGAGGCGCTGGATCCGGCGGCGTACGCGGCGCTGTGGCGGTACTTCTTCGACATCGACCTGACCTGGCGGGTGCAGGCGTACGGGCGGCCCGTGGACGATCCGGTGCTGCACCTGGTCAGCGACATCCGGCGGACCCAGGCCCGGCAGCGGGACGCGCTGCACGTGCGGCTGGTGGACCTGCCCGCGGCGCTGGAGGCCCGGGCGTACGGGACCCCGCTGGACGTGGTCATCCAGGTCGAGGACGCCTTCTGCCCGTGGAACGAGGGCCGCTGGCGGCTCGCTGCCGACGCCGGGGGCCGGGTCGCCTGTACGCGTACGGACGCGCCGGCGGAGCTGGAGCTGCCGGTGCGCGAACTCGGCTCCGCGTACCTGGGCGGGGTCACCCTCACCTCCCTGGCGGCGGCCGGCCGCGTACGCGAGCTGCGCCCGGCTGCGGTGGCGGAGGTCTCCCGCGCCTTCGCGGGCGACGTGTCGCCCTGGCTCCCGCACGGCTTCTAGTGCTGTGAACCTTCCGGTCACAGCACTAGATGATCAATTCCAAGGGGCTAGTGGTCGTAGTCGATCAGTGAGCGGAGGACGGGCTGGCCGGTGTGGTCGTTGTGCCAGATCGCGGCGGCCAGTGCGAGGACGCGCTGCAGGACGCGGGTGATCACGCCGGCGGGTGTGCGGCCTCGGTGCTGTTCGAGGTTGAGTTGCCCCTTGAAGGTCTCGTTGACCGACTCGATGACCTGTCGTAACGGCTTGAACAGCTGAGCGCCGGGCCGTTCCGGCTCGCCCTTGCGGGCCGGTCGCAGCAGCCGGATGTCCTGTTCGGCCAGCTGGTGCTCAAAGCGCGGCCGAAGTAGTTCTTGTCGCCGATCAGTGTCTGTCCAGGGCGGGTGGCGGTCAGGTCCGGTTCGGCGGCGAGCAGGTCCAGCAGGGTTTCGCGTTCGTCGGCCTTGGCGCCGGTCAGGGCGAACGCGACAGGCAGGCCCTGGAGGGTGCAGACCAGGTGCAGGCGCAGGCCCCAGAAGAAGCGGCTGTGGCTGGCGCAGTATCCGTACTCGGCCCATCCGGCCAGGTCTGAGCGTTTGACGGTCTTGCGGGAACGGCCGCATTCCACCGGCGTGGAGTCCACGATCCACACGTCGTCGCTCCACACGGAGGTGTCGGCGGCCAGCAGCCGGGTGACCTGCCGCAGCAGCCCGGCGGCCTTGCGCAGCGCTTGTTGTAGCCGGGCTGCTGGGGCAGGTACGGGAAGAGGTGCCGCAGGTTTACGCGGGCGTGCCGGAGCCACCTGGCCTCGGAGGTGAAGCCGAGCATGGCCTGCATCATCGCCAGCGTGACGAGTTCGGCGTCGGTGAGCTGCGGGCGATCCCCACCGCCGGACGCCATGGCGTCAGTTGCGGGCACGCTTTCAGCAGGTCATCTGTCTTCACATAGAGTGCCGTCGCGAGGGTGTCCAGGTTGTTCGTCACAAAACGATCTTGGGCGCCCTCGTTTTCATTCCCGACGGCACCCTTGACTTTGATCACCCGGGGAGTTGCCCCGTCACCGCTGCACAGAAGGGATCGCGGCATGTCCAGCGACCGTCTCATGCGCATCCACAGCGCCGAGTTCCAGGCCATGTCCGCGAGGGTCCTGCGGGTCACCGAGCTCACCTCCCGCCTGAACGTCCTGCCTTTCGAAGACGAAGCGGGCAAGGCGGAGCTGTTCGAGCAGATCCTCGGCAAGCCGCTGCCGCCGAGAGCCACGATCTATCCGCCCTTCTACACGGACCACGGCCTGAACCTCGACCTCGCCGACCGCGTCTTCATCAACCAGAACTGCACCTTCCTGGACTACGCCGGCATCCGTATCGGCGAGCGCGTGATGATCGGACCGAAGGTCACGTTCATCACCAGCGGCCACCCCGTTGATCCCGAGGAGCGGCGGCTGTACCTCACCGGCGCACCCATCGACGTCGCGGAGAACGTGTGGATCGGTGCCGGTGCCACGATCCTGCCCGGCGTCAGCATCGGCCGTGACGCCGTGGTCGCCGCGGGCGCGGTCGTGGCCGATGACGTTCCACCCGCAAGCCTGGTGACCGGCAGCAAGGCAACCGTGCACCGAAATTGGTGACCGCCCCTCGGAACCACACCAAGCCCGACTGCGGGCAGCCAGACGACCCCTTGGAATTGATCATCTAGGCGGCGGCCGGCGCTAGCGCTTCTGGCACCCCGGGCACCAGAAGAGGTTGCGGGCGGCGAGACCGGCGGTGCGGATCTCGCCCCCGCAGATGTGGCAGGGCATGTTCGCCCGTCGGTAGACGTACACCTCGCCGCCGTGGTCGTCCACCCGCGGCGGGCGGCCCATGGTCTCGGGGAGGTGCTCGTCGCGGACCGTGTCGATGCGGTTGTTCCGTACGCCCTCGCGCATCAGCGCGGCCAGGTCCGCCCACATCGCGTCCCATTCGCCGCGCGCGAGGTCCTTGCCGAGCCGGTACGGGTCGATGCCGTGGCGGAAGAGGACCTCGGCGCGGTAGACGTTGCCGACGCCCGCGACGATCTTCTGGTCCATGAGCAGCGCGGCGATGGTGGTCCGCGAGCGGGAGATCCGGGCCCAGGCGCGCTCCGGGTCGTCGCCGCCCCGCAGCGGGTCCGGGCCGAGCCGGTCGCTCACGGCCCGCTTCTCCTCGTCCGTGATCCACGCGCAGGTGGTCGGGCCGCGCAGGTCCGCATACCAGTCGTCGTTGGCCAGGCGCAGCCGGACGGTGTCGGTGGCCGGCGGGGCCGGCGCGGGGCCGAGGGCGTACTTGCCGAAGAGCCCGAGGTGGATGTGGATCCAGCCGCTGCCCTGGAAGCCCAGGAAGAGGTGCTTGCCGTGGGCGTCGACCCCGTCCAGGATCCGCCCGTCGAGCAGGGCGGCGCTCTCGGCGAACCGGCCCTGGGGGCTGCTGACGGCGACCTCCCGGCCGGCGAACCGGTGCAGGTGGTCCTCGGCGAGGCGGTGGATCGTATGCCCCTCGGGCACGGCTGTACTCCTTGAACACGAAAACGGCCGTGCCCCCGGGGATCCCGGAGGCACGGCCCGGCGGAATCAGCCCTGCGGGTGGTGGGCCGGGATCGGGGGGAGCTCGCCGGTCTGCTCGTACGCCGAGAGCATGTCGATGCGGCGGGTGTGGCGCTCCTCGTCGGAGTACGGGGTCTTCAGGAAGGCGTCGACGAAGCTGACGACCTCGTCCTCGGTGTGCATGCGGCCGCCGACGGAGATGACGTTGGCGTTGTTGTGCTCGCGGCCCAGCTCGGCGGTCTGGACGCTCCACGCGAGGATGGCGCGGATGCCCTTGACCTTGTTCGCGGCGATCTGCTCGCCGTTGCCGGAGCCGCCGATCACGATGCCGAGGCTGCCGGCGTCGGCGGCGGTCTTCTCCGCGGCGCGCAGGCAGAACGGCGGGTAGTCGTCCACCGCGTCGTAGATGTGGGGCCCGCAGTCGACGGGCTCGTGGCCGTTGTTCTTGAGCCAGTCCACCAGGTGGTTCTTGAGCTCAAAGCCGGCATGGTCGGATCCGAGGTACACGCGCATGGGTCGAGTGTGGCACGAGCGGGCCCGGCGGCCCGCAGCGGGTGTCGCGTAAGTCACTTCTAAAGCTCAAGTAAACCCAAAGAACGCAGATGGGACACCGCGGACCAAGATCCTGGACGTTCGTCCCTACGCAACGATCCGGATTGGGGTCTTCCGCCCTGCGTTCATCTCAGGTTTGAATGCCGGGGCTCGCAATCCGAGAACCTAAGGATCCGTCCATGAGCTCCACGACGACCCTTCAGAAGGCAGGCGACCCGACCGGTGAACCCGGTTCGTCCCAGCCCTCCGACGGTTTGAAGGCCGGTCTCAAGAACCGCCACCTGTCCATGATCGCCATCGGCGGCGTCATCGGCGCCGGCCTGTTCGTCGGCTCCGGTGGCGGTATAGCCAAGACCGGCCCCGCCATCCTGATCTCCTACGCGCTGGTCGGCGCGATGGTCGTCTTCGTGATGCGGATGCTCGGCGAGATGGCCGCCGCCAGCCCGAACTCGGGCTCCTTCTCCGCCTACGCCGACCGTGCGCTCGGCCGCTGGGCCGGCTTCTCCATCGGCTGGCTGTACTGGTTCTTCTGGGTCGTCGTCCTGGCCGTGGAGGCCACCGCGGGCGCCGTGATCCTCGAAGGCTGGGTTCCGGCCGTCCCGCAGTGGGCCTGGGCACTGATCGTGATGGCCGTGCTGACCGTCACGAACCTCGGCTCCGTCGCCTCCTACGGCGAGTTCGAGTTCTGGTTCGCGGGCATCAAGGTCGTCGCCATCGGCGCGTTCGTGATCATCGGCATGCTCGCCGTCTTCGGCGTGCTGCCGGGCTCGGACAACCCGGGCGCGGGCTTCGCGCACCTCACCGACGCCGGCGGGTTCATGCCGAACGGCTGGGGCTCGGTCCTGACCGGTGTGCTGATGGTCGTCTTCTCCTTCATGGGCAGCGAGATCGTCACCCTGGCCGCCGGCGAGTCCGAGGACCCGCGCCGCGCGGTCACCAAGGCCACCAACTCGGTGATCTGGCGCATCGGCGTCTTCTACCTGGGCTCGATCTTCATCGTGCTCACCCTGCTGCCGTGGAACGACAAGTCGATCGTCGAGAAGGGCTCGTACGTCGCCGCCCTGGACTCGATCGGCATCGCGCACGCCGGACAGATCATGAACGTGATCGTCCTGACGGCCGTGCTGTCCTGCCTGAACTCGGGCCTCTACACCGCCTCCCGCATGGCGTTCTCGCTGGGTGAGCGCGGTGACGCCCCGAAGGTCTTCGCCAAGGTGAGCAAGCGGGGCGTGCCGACGGCCGCCATCCTGGGCTCCGTGGTCTTCGGCTTCGTCGCCGTCTACTTCAACTACGCCTACAAGGACACCGTCTTCAACTTCCTGCTGAACTCGTCGGGCGCCATCGCGCTCTTCGTGTGGCTGGTCATCTGCCTGACCCAGCTGCGGATGCGCAAGATCCTGGTGCGCGAGTCGCCGGAGAAGCTGACCGTCAAGATGTGGCTCTTCCCGTACCTGACCTGGGCCACCGCCGCGATGATCACCTTCGTCCTGGCCTACATGGTCTACGACAAGGACAACCGCGAGACGGTCATGCTCTCCCTGCTGGTGGCGGCCGTCGTGCTGGTCATCGGCGTGGTGCGCGACGTCCGCCGCAAGGCCGCGGCGCGCGCCTAGTCCCGTAACGCCAGTCCCGTACGAACGACAGCAGCCCCGGACCGCCGCTCGCGGTCCGGGGCTGCTGCACGAGCGGGGCGCGTCAGCCGCGGCGGCCCACCAGCTTCCAGGCGGCCGGCAGCACACCCATCGCCAGCGCGGCCTTGAGCGCGTCGCCGATCAGGAACGGGGTCAGGCCGGCCGCGACGGCCGCACTCGCCGACATCCCGGTGGCGGCCATCAGGTAGGGCACGCCCACCGCGTAGATGACGGCCGAGCCGAGCACCATCGTGGCCGCCGTACGCGGCACCGAGCGGTCGGCGCCGCGCCGCGCGAGGGCGCCGACGAGGGTGGCGGCGAGCAGCATGCCGAGCACGTAGCCGAAGGAGGCGCCGCCCGCGCCGGAGGTGCCGCCCGCGAACCACGGCACGCCGGCCATGCCGACGAGGGCGTACAGGGCGAGCGAGAGGAAGCCGCGCCGGGCGCCGAAGGCGGTGCCCACCAGCAGGGCGGCGAAGGTCTGCCCGGTGACGGGGACCGGCGAGCCGGGGACGGGCACGGCGATCTGCGCGGCCAGGCCGGTGAGTGCGGCTCCGCCGGCGACGAGCGCGATGTCGCGGACGCGGCTCGCGGGCAGCAGGTCGGCGAGGACGGCGCCGGGCCGGAAGGAGACGGAAGCAGTGCTCATCGGGACTCCGCGAGGTGGTGGGTGACGGGACGATCACCGACGTTAGTGCGGGACGCGCCGCCGCCCCACCGTCGCCCGGGACAAAGCCGTACTCCCCGGTTTCGTGGGGACCGGACAAAGACCCGGACTTACACCCGAGTTGAAGTGATCCGTGTCACGGGCCACATTCGAAGACACGTCCTTTTTGCTCCTGCGGGCGTCCTCCAGGGAGACTGTAGGTTCCCGCCAATCCCTTGTGCAGCCCCCAGCGCCGCTTGGCCGACCGAGAGTACGAGCATCCCCTCATGCGCGACCACCTGCCCGACCCGAACGTCACCGCGGGCGGCCTGCCCGCGGGTTCCCCGGAGCCCCTGAGCCACAGCCTCAAGCAGCGTCACCTGACCATGCTGGGCCTCGGCGGCGTGATCGGCGCCGGGCTCTTCGTCGGCTCCGGCGCCGGCATCGGCATCGCCGGTCCCGCGATCATCTGCTCGTACCTCCTCGCGGGCGTGCTCGCAATGCTCGTGATGCGGATGCTCGGCGAGATGTCGGCCGCGATGCCCGCCTCCGGCTCCTTCTCGGTCTACGCGGAGAAGGCCCTGGGGCGCTGGGCCGGTTTCTCGGCGGGCTGGCTGTACTGGTTCCTGCTGGTCGTGGTGCTCGCCGTGGAGGCGACCGGCGCGGCGAAGATCGCGAACGGCTGGCTGCCCGCGGTCGACCAGTGGGTGTGGGTGCTGATCTTCATGGTGGTCTTCACCGTGACCAACCTGGCCGCGGTGCGCAATTTCGGCGAGTTCGAGTTCTGGTTCGCCGCCCTCAAGGTCGGCGCGATCGTGCTGTTCCTCATCCTGGGGACCCTGGCGATCTTCGGCCTGCTGCCCGACACGGATCCGATCGGCACGGCCAACCTGAGCGGCCACGGGGGCTTCTTCCCGCAGGGCATGGGCGGCGTGGTCGCCGGCATGCTCGCGGTCGTCTTCGCCTTCGGCGGTCTGGAGGTCGTCACCATCGCGGCCGCCGAGTCCGACGACCCGGCCCGGTCCGTGGCCCGCGCGGTGCGCAGCGCCGTGTGGCGCATCCTCTTCTTCTACGTCGGCTCGATGCTGGTCATCGTGACCCTGCTGCCGTGGGACTCGCTGAAGCCGGGCGAGAGCCCGTACGTCGCCGTCCTGGACTCCATCGGCATCCCCGCGGCCGGCCAGATCATGAACATCGTGGTGTTCGTGGCGCTGCTGTCGGCGCTGAACGCGAACCTCTACGGCTCCTCGCGCATGGTGTTCTCGCTGGCCGAGCGGGGCGAGGCGCCGGGCGCACTGCTGAAGGTCTCGGGCAGCGGGGTGCCGCGCCGGGCGGTGTTCGCGTCGGTGGCCTTCGGGTTCGTGTCGGTGGTGCTGAACCTGCTGTGGCCGGACACGATCTTCCTCTACATGCTCAACGCGGTCGGCGCGGTGCTGCTGTTCGTGTGGGCGCTGATCGCCGTCTCGCAGCTGAGGCTGCGCTCCAGGATCGAGCGGGACATGCCCGAGCGGCTGACGCTGCCGATGTGGCTGTTCCCGTACGCGACGTGGGCGGCGCTGATCGGGATGGCGGTGGTGCTGGTGCTGATGCTGTTCGACGACTCGGCGCGGCCGCAGCTGCTGTGGTCCTCCGGCGCGGCCGCGGCGGTGCTGGTGGTGGCGGGCGTGCGCGAGATCCGGGCCCGCCGGGCCGCCTGACGGGTCTCTCGTACGAGAGGGATCACGGGCAGTGAGTCCGGTGTCCGGATCATGGACAGGATCCGTCCGATTATCGGACGGTGGGCAGACTTGCCCGCATGAGCCAGCGCACCATCACACCCCCCGAATCCCAGGCCCCGCCGCAGTCCGGAGCCGGATCCCCCCTCGGCAACGGACTCAAGCAGCGCCACCTCTCGATGATCGGCCTCGGCGGGGTCATCGGCGCCGGGCTCTTCGTGGGCTCCGGCGCCGGCATCGCGGCCGCCGGTCCCTCGATCGTCATCGCGTACGCCGTGTCCGGCCTGCTCGTGATGTTCGTGATGCGGATGCTCGGCGAGATGTCCGCCGCCAACCCCGCCTCCGGCTCCTTCTCGGTGCACGCGGAGCGGGCCATCGGCCCCTGGGCGGGCTTCACGGCGGGCTGGATGTTCTGGACACTGCTGTGCGTGGGCGTCGCCATCGAGGCCATCGGTGCCGCGCACATCATGACCGGATGGTTCCCAGGCACCCCCGCCTGGATGTGGGTCCTGCTCTTCATGCTGGTCTTCACCGGGAGCAACCTGGCCGCCGTCTCCCACTTCGGCGAGTTCGAGTTCTGGTTCGCCGCCCTCAAGATCGGCGCCATCACCCTCTTCCTGGGCCTGGGCATCCTGGCCGTCCTGGGCCTGCTGCCCGGCACCGCGTCCCCCGGCTCCGCCAATCTGCTGCACGACGGCGGCTTCCTGCCCAACGGCACGGAAGGCCTGCTGGTGGGCCTGCTCGCCTCCGTGGTCGCGTACGGCGGCCTGGAGACGGTGACCATCGCGGCAGCCGAGTCCGACGATCCGGTCAAGGGCGTGGCCACGGCCGTGAAGACCACCATGTGGCGGATCGCGGTGGTCTACATCGGCTCCATGCTGGTGATCGTCACCCTGCTGCCGTGGAACGACCCGGCGGTGACCGAGGCCGGCCCGTACGCGGCCACCCTGGACCACCTGGGCATCCCGCACGCCGGCCAGGTCATGAACGTGGTCATCCTCATCGCCCTGCTCTCCGCGATGAACGCCAACATCTACGGCGCCTCGCGCATGGCCTACTCCCTCGTCTCCCGCGGTCAGGGCCCCAAGGCGCTGGCCAAGGTCGGCGGCGGGGTGCCGCGCCGCGCGGTGCTGCTCTCCTCGGGCTTCGGATTCGTCACCGTGCTGCTGTCGTTCTGGTACCCGGACACCCTTTTCGCCTGGCTGCTCAACATGGTCGGCGGCGTCATCCTCGTCGTCTGGGGCTTCATCGCCGTCTCGCAGTTCCTGCTGCGCCGCCGCCTGGAGCGGGAGTCGCCGCGGAAGCTGGTCGTGAAGATGTGGGGCTTCCCCTACCTGACCTGGGTGGCGCTGGCCGCGGTCGCCGGGGTGCTGCTGCTGATGGCCCTCGACCAGGACACGCGGGTCCAGGTGGTCTTCACCGGCGGTCTGACGGCCGTCCTCGCCACGGCCGGATACGTGATGCAGCGTCGGCGACCCGAGTAGATACTGTTAGCGTGCAGTTGCACATTACTTGCAATAAGCACTCGGCACGCTGAGGGGACCGGACACCCGCATGGCCATCTACACGCTTCCCGAGCTTCCTTACGACTACGCGGCGCTGGAGCCGGTGATCAACCCACAGATCATCGAGCTGCACCACGACAAGCACCACGCGGCCTACGTCGCCGGTGCCAACTCCACGCTGGAGCAGCTGGAGGAGGCGCGCGACAAGGAGAACTGGGGCGCGCTGAACGGTCTGGAGAAGAACCTCGCGTTCCACCTCTCCGGCCACATCCTGCACAGCATCTACTGGCACAACATGGCCAGCCCGAAGACCGGCGAGGGCGGCGGCGAGCCCACCGCCGCGGACGGCCTGGGCGACCTGGCCGACGCGCTCACCGAGTCCTTCGGCTCCTTCGCCAAGTTCAGGAAGCAGCTGACCTTCGCGGCCTCCGCGACGCAGGGCTCCGGCTGGGGCGTGCTGGCGTACGAGCCCATCAGCGGCCGCCTGATCGTGGAGCAGGTCTACGACCACCAGGGCAACGTCGGCCAGGCCTCCGTGCCGGTCCTCGTCTTCGACGCCTGGGAGCACGCCTTCTACTTGCAGTACAAGAACCAGAAGGTGGACTTCATCGAGGCCATGTGGAACGTCGTCAACTGGCAGGACGTGGCCAAGCGCCACGCCGACGCCAAGGCGAACACCCCGCTGCTGATCCCCGTCAAGGGCTGATCACCGTAAAGGGCTGATCACCGCCCGAAAGCCGTCCGCTTCGTGATCGTCTTCTCAACCTTCACTCGCGGGCGTTTCCACCGGAAGACCCCCACGAGGACAGGACTCGCGGGGGTCTTCCGCATCGTGCGGGTCCACCGGGCTACTCGAAGGACGGGCCCTGGGTGCGGGTGCGCTTGATCTCGTAGAAGCCGGGGATGGAGGCGACCATCAGGGTGCCGTCCCACAGCCGGGCGGCGGCCTCGCCGCGCGGGGCCGGGGTGACCACCGGGCCGAAGAAGGCCACCTCGGCGCCGTCGGCTCCCGGCACGGAGATGACCGGGGTGCCGACCTCCTGGCCGACGCGGTCGATGCCGTCGTTGTGAGAGGCGCGCAGCACCTCGTCGTACTCGTCGGAGTCGGCGTAGTGGATCAGCTCGGCGGGCAGGTCCAGCTCGGCCAGCGCGTCGGCGATCGCCTCGCGGGTCGGGCCCTGGCCGTCGTTGTGGAAACGGGTGCCGAGTGCGGTGTAGAGCTTGCCGGTGACCTCGTCGCCGAACTTCTGCTGGGCGGCGACGACCACGCGCACGGGGGCCCAGCCCTTGGGGCCGAGCAGCTCGCGGTAGCGCTCGGGCAGCTCCTCCAGCTTGTTCTCGTTCAGCACGGCGAGGCTCATGACGTGCCAGCGGACCTCGACGTCGCGGACCTTCTCGACCTCCAGCATCCAGCGGGACGTCATCCAGGCCCAGGGGCAGAGGGGGTCGAACCAGAAATCGACCGGGGTCTTCTCGCGCACCTGGGTGTCGGCCATGTCTCTCCTCAAGTCGAAGCGTTCCTCCTGCAGAACCAGCCCGGATACAGCCGCATTCCCCATGGCAGGATTCGGTGAGGTCAGGATTCGCGATCACACCGAGGAGTACATGTGCCCGGCAAGAGTCTGTCCCGTGACGAGGCGCGCGAGCGGGCCGAGTCGCTGTCCGTCGACGGCTACGAGCTCGTCCTCGACCTGAGGTCCGCGGTGGACGAGGCCGAACCGGCCGAGGGCCCCCGCACCTTCCGCTCCGTGACGAAGATCCGCTTCCGGGCCACCGCCCCCGCCACCTTCGTCGACCTGGTCGCCCCCTCGGTCAACAGCGTCACGCTCAACGGGCGCGAGCTGGACCCGGCCGTCGTCTTCGACGGCTCGCGGATCGCCCTGGACGGGCTGGCCGCCGAGAACCTCCTCGTGGTGGACGCGAACTGCGCGTACAGCCGCACCGGCGAGGGCATGCACCGCTTCGTGGACCCCGAGGACGGGGAGGTCTACCTCTACACCCAGTACGAGCCGGCCGATGCCCGGCGGGTGTACGCGAACTTCGAACAGCCGGACCTGAAGGCGCCCTACCGCGTCGAGGTGACCGCGCCCGAGGGCTGGCAGGTGTGGAGCAACGGGGTCGAGGAGTCCCGCGAGGGCGAGACCCGGCGCTTCGCCGAGACCGCGCCCATCTCCACGTACATCACCTGCGTGGTGGCGGGGCCGTACCACTACGTGACGGACACCTACACGCGCGGGGACCTGACCATCCCGCTGGGTGCGATGTGCCGCAAGGGCCTCGCGAAGCACTTCGACGCGGACGACGTCTTCCTCGTCACCAAGCAGGGCTTCGACCTCTTCCACGAGCTGTTCGACTACCCGTACCCCTTCGGCAAGTACGACCAGGCCTTCGTGCCGGAGTACAACCTGGGCGCGATGGAGAACCCGGGGATGGTGACCTTCCGGGAGGAGTACATCTTCCGCGGGAAGGTCACGCAGGCCTCCTACGAGCGGCGCGCGAACACGATCCTGCACGAGATGGCGCACATGTGGTTCGGCGACCTGGTCACCATGCAGTGGTGGGACGACCTGTGGCTGAAGGAGTCCTTCGCGGACTTCATGGGCTCCTTCGCGCTGGTCGAGGCGACCCGCTTCGACCAGGCGTGGGTCACCTTCGCCAACAACCGCAAGGCGTGGGCCTACCGCGCCGACCAGTTGCCGTCCACGCACCCGATCACGGCGGACATCCCGGACATCGAGGCCGCGAAGCTGAACTTCGACGGGATCACGTACGCCAAGGGCGCGGCGGTGCTCAAGCAGCTCGTCGCGTACGTCGGGCGGGACGCGTTCCTGGAGGGCTCGCGGCGGTACTTCAAGGCCAACGCGTACGGGAACACGACGCTGGACGACCTGCTGTCGGTGCTCGGGGAGGTCTCCGGGCGGGACATGGCCGAGTGGTCGCGCGCCTGGCTGCAGACGGCCGGGGTGAACTCGCTGACCCCGGTGGTGACCTGTGACGCGGGCGGGCGGGTGACCGAGCTGGCGGTGGTCCAGGACGGCGACGAACTGCGCCCGCACCGGGTCGCGGTCGGGCTCTACCGCCTGGAGGGCGGCTCCCTGGTCCGGTACGCGCGGGCCGAGGCCGACGTGGCGGGCGCGCGCAGCGTGGTCGCCGAGCTGACGGGGCAGGAGCGGCCCGACCTGGTGCTGGTCAACGACGAGGACCTCACCTACTGCAAGGTGCGCTTCGACGAGAGGTCGGCGCAGACCCTGCGGACGCACCTGGGCGATGTGGCGGACCCGCTGACGCGGGCGCTGTGCTGGTCCGCGCTGTGGAACCTGACGCGTGACGGGCTGATGCCGGCGCGGGACTTCGTCTCGATGGTCCTGGCCCACGCGGGCCGCGAGACGGACGTCGGCGTCCTGCAGATGCTGCACACGCAGGCGCTGTCCGCGGTCACCCACTACGCGGCCTCCCAGTGGCGCGAGCAGGGCGGGCGGGTGCTGGCGGCGTGCGCGCTCCAGGAGCTGCGCTTCGCGGAGCCGGGCTCGGAGCACCAGCTCACCTGGGCCCGCTTCTTCGCGGCGAGCGCGGCGACGGAGGGCGACTTCCAGCTGCTGCTGGGGCTGCTGGACGGTTCGGCGCGGATCGACGGGCTCGAGGTGGACCAGGAGCTGCGCTGGGACTTCCTGCTGCCGCTGGCCGCGCACGGGGCGGTGGACGAGGGCGTCCTGGCCGCGGAACTGGCGCGGGACGACACGGCCTCGGGCAAGCGCTACCAGGTGCGGTGCCTGGCGGCCCGGCCGTCGGCGGCGGTGAAGGACCAGGCCTGGGCGGCGGTGGTCGAGTCGGACAGCCTGTCCAACGCGCTGGTGGAGGCGACCGTCGCGGGCATGGAGCAGCCGTCGCAGCGGGAGCTGCTGGCGCCCTTCGAGGAGCGGTACTTCTCCGTGATCGAGCGGGTCTGGGCGGAGCGGTCGATCCAGATCGCGATGACCGTGGTGCGGGGGCTGTACCCGTCGCTGCAGGACTCGCAGTCCACGGTCGAGGCGACGGACGCGTGGCTCGCGGCGCACGAGTCGGCCGCGCCGGCGCTGCGGCGGCTGGTGCTGGAGTCCCGCGACGACCTGGCCCGCGCGCTGCGCGCGCAGCGCTGCGACGCGGCGGCGTCCGCCGAGTAGTCCCGCGGTTGCGCTCCCGGGGCTCCGCGGCCCCGGGAGCGGATCCCCCATCGGCAGTCGAACGCCCGTACTTTAGCCCCGGCTTGTCCGGATTTGTCGACGGGCATGTAACAGGCGTTAGCAGGGCCACGGCCTGAGGGAATCACCGCGTCATGAACCACAACGCGCCCCTCCCCCTCGCCCACCTCACCGGCACCCGCCCCCGCGTGCTCTCCCTCGCGCAGCTCCGCGAGCACGGAGTCTCCGCCTCCGAAGCCGCCGAGCGGCCCTGGCAGCAGGTCCTGCCCGGGGTGTTCCTGCTCCACTCCGGGCCCGCGACGAGCGAGGAGCGGCTGCACGCCGCCCTGCTGTACGCCGGCCGGCGCGGCGACGAAGCCATGATCACCGGGCTGGCCGCGCTCGCGCTGTACCGGTTCACCTCCGCGCCCGCCCTGCTGGGCGTCGGCCACATCGACGTACTCGTGCCGAACACCCGGCGGCTGCGGTCCACCGGGGACGTGCGGATCGTCCGCGCGCACACCCCGCCCCGCCCGACGGAGGTCACCGGGCTGCCCGTGGCCCCCGTCGCGCGGGCCCTCGCCGACGCGGTCGCCCAGCTCTCCGACGCCGCCACCGTGCGCCGCCTGCTCAGCGAGGCCGTCCGCGGCGGGCACTGCGAACCCGGCGCCGTCGTAAGGGAGCTGACGGTCGCCCGGCTGCTGAACCGGCCGCACGTGGTGGACGCGGTCGAATCGCTGCTCGCCGAGGGCCGCGCCATCGCCGAGGACCGGCTCTACCGGCTCGTACGGGGCTTCGACCTGCCCGAGCCGGTCTGGAACGTCGACCTGCGCCTGCCCGGCGGCCCGCACCTGGGCGGGGTCGACGCGTACTGGCCCGAGCACGCCGTGGCCGTGGAGATCGACACCCGCGCCCCGCGCCAGGGCGAGGACGAGCAGTGGTCGGAGTCCGTGCGCAAGCGCGAGACCCTGGAACGGCTCGGGGTGAGCGTCCTGCACATCACCCCGCGCAAGCTCCGCGACTGGCCCGAGCAGCAGGCCGCCGTCGTTCGGACCGCCCTGACGGCCTCCGGCGACCGCGAGCCCGCCGCCTACCTGGTCGTACTCCCCCGGTGAAGCGGTGGCGGCGAGGTCCGGCCCGCGCGGTCGCGGACCCCGCCGACGAGAGCGCCCGCTCCATGGCCGCCTGCGGCAACCGGGCGAAGGCCTCGCGCCGCCACGCGCGCACGCGCGAGCGCTGAACGCGCGAAAGTTGTCACACCCGATCCGAGACGAGGCCCCACTCTGCCACCGACGTGCGGTCGGGAAATCGACAAATCAACTCTTCAACCCCTGCGGGTCGTACCGGTTCATGACGGTACGGCCCCTCTGGCGTTTCCTCCGCACTGGCGAGTGTCCGCCATGGCAGGTATCGGTCAATGACAACCCTCCCCAAACAGCTGTCACTTGCGCAAAGCTGACCGGTCATCCGGCACCGAAATCCGGACCGTTTCTTTCACTTACCAGGGATGCTGATGACCCTCGAATCCCCCAGCTCCATACCCGGGGCCAGACGCGTCGCGCGCGTCGCAGCCGCGGCCGGTCTGGTGGCCGCCCTCGCGGCCACCGGCGCCATACCCGTCTTCGCGGCAACCGGCGCCGACAAGCCGGGCACCCCGGGCACCACGCCGGCCGTCAAGTCGGCCGACCAGAAGCTCGGTTCGGCGGACGCCGAGCTGCTCCAGGAGGCCAAGGCCAAGGGTGACGCGACCGTCACCGTCATGGTCGCGACCGCCCCCGGCCAGACCAAGCAGGTGGCCGACCAGCTCGACGCCGTCCAGGGCGCCTCGGTGGGCCAGACGTACGACAAGCTCGGCTACGTCCGCGCCACCCTGCCCACCGGCAAGGCGGAGGCCGCCCTCAAGGCGGCCGCCAAGCTGTCCTCCGTGCACGGCATCGACCTGCGGCACGAGATCCAGCTGCCCGACCCGCGCCCCGACGCCGGCAAGGACACGGGGAGCACGCGCAAGACCGCGGGCGAGACCTACCCGGGTCCGGACAAGAACACCCCCGCGAAGAACCCGTACAACCCGTCCTTCGAGACCGGTTCGCTGGACTTCCTGAAGAGCAACCCGCAGGCCGACGGCCGCGGGGTCACCATCGGCATCCTGGACTCCGGCGTCGACGTCTCGCACCCGGCGCTCCAGAAGACCACCACCGGCGAGCGCAAGATCGTCGACTGGGTGACGGCGACCGACCCGATCGCGGACGGCGACGCCACCTGGCGCGCCCAGATCACCCCGGTCACCAGCGCCGGCGGCACCTTCACCGCGGGCGGCCAGAGCTGGAAGGCTCCCGAGGGCAGCTTCCAGTGGAGCCGCTTCAGCGAGTCGATCACCGCCACCGGTGACATGAAGGGCGACGTCAACCGGGACGGGGACACCACCGACCGGTTCGGCCTGCTCTACGACGTCGCCGCCGGCACCGTCCGCGTCGACACCGACCAGGACGGCGACTTCACGAACAACGAGCCGATGAAGCCGTACAAGGACGGCTACCAGATCGGCTACTTCGGCACGGACAACCCGGCGACCGACGTCGCCGAGCGCATCCCGTTCGTGATCGAGATCCGCAAGGACGTCCCGATGGACCCGCTGGGCGGTGACTGGGTCGGCAAGAAGGCCGACTTCGTCAACGTCGGCATCATCGAGTCCGAGCACGGCACGCACGTCGCGGGCATCACCTCCGCCAACAGCCTCTTCGGCGGCAAGATGAACGGCGAGGCGCCCGGCGCGAAGATCGTCTCCTCGCGCGCCTGCAGCTGGTCCGGCGGCTGCACCAACATCGCGCTGACCGAGGGCATGATCGACCTCGTCGTCAACCGCGGCGTCGACATCGTCAACATGTCGATCGGTGGCCTCCCGGCCCTGAACGACGGCAACAACGCGCGTTCCGAGCTCTACAAGAACCTCATCGACACCTACGGTGTCCAGCTCGTCATTTCGGCGGGCAACGAGGGCCCCGGTATCAACACCATCGGCGACCCCGGTCTCGCGGACAAGGTCATCTCCGTGGGTGCCGCGGTCTCCAAGGAGACCTGGGCCGCCAACTACGGCTCCGGCGTCACCAAGAAGTACGACATGTTCCCCTTCTCCTCGCGCGGTCCGCGTGAGGACGGCGGTTTCACGCCGACCATCACCGCCCCCGGCGCCTCGATCAACACGATCCAGACCTGGCTGCCCGGTGCGCCCGTGAAGGAGGCCGGCTACAACCTCCCGGCCGGCTACGGCATGCTGCAGGGCACCTCGATGTCCTCGCCGCAGGCGGCGGGCGCCAGCGCCCTGCTGATCTCGGCCGCGAAGCAGCAGCACATCGCCCTCACCCCGGCGAACCTGCGCATCGCGCTCACCAGCTCCGCGAAGAAGATCGACGACGTCCCGGCGCACGCCCAGGGCTCGGGTCTGATCAACATCCCCGGCGCGTGGGAGTCCATCCAGCGCGGCGCGCAGGCCAACGACTTCACCGTCTCGGCGCCGGTCGACACCGCGATCGACCAGTTCCTGAAGACCCCGGGCTTCGGCACCGGCGTCTACGACCGTGAGGGCGGCCTCAAGGTCGGCCAGAAGAAGGTCTACAACGTCGTCGTCACCCGCACCACGGGCGTCAAGTACGGCACCCCGCACAAGCTGTCGTGGCGCTACAACGACGGCACGTTCAAGGTCCTCAGCGACTACGACTACGTGACGCTGCCCCTGAACAAGCCGGTCACCATCCGCGTCGAGGCGAAGGCCAAGACGGCCGGCGTGCACAGCGGCATCCTCCAGCTGGACGACCCGACCACCGAGGGCATCGACAAGCAGATCCTCTCCACGGTCGTCGTCTCCACCCCGCTGGCCAAGCCGTCGTTCGCCTACTCGGACACCTCGTCCGTGCAGCGCAACACCCACAAGTCGTACTTCGTCACCGTCCCGGCGGGCGCCAAGACCCTTGAGGTCGCCCTCGGCGGTCTGAAGCCGGGCAGCCAGACGCGCTTCATCTCGATCCACCCGTACGGTGTGGGCGTCGAGGACAGCGCGACGACGCAGTGCTACCCGAACTACGACAACCCGGCGAACCTCTGCCGCCCCGACCTGCGTTCGTACGAGAACCCGCAGCCGGGCGTCTGGGAGATCGAGGTCGAGTCGCGCCGTACGTCGCCGCTGCTCGACAACCCGTTCAAGCTGGACGTCTCGGTGCTCGGTGCGGGCTTCGACCCCGCCGTCAAGGTCCTGCCCGAGGTCAAGAAGGGCACCCCGGCGCCGGTCCAGTGGAGCGTCAAGAACGACGGTGCGGCCATCTCCGGCGGCAAGCTCCAGGGCGGCCCGCTCGGTTCCGCGAAGGTCGCCAAGCCGACCATCGCCGCCGGTGAGACCCAGACCAGCGAGGTCGTGATCGGCGAGGGCGTCTCCCGCCTCGACGTCGCGATCGGCAACGTCTCCGACACCGGTGCGGACCTCGACCTCGAGGTCTACAAGGACGGCGTCAAGGTCGGCTCCTCCGCCGACGGCGACTCCGACGAGGCCGTCAGCCTGGTCAACCCGGCCGCCGGCACCTACACGGTCAAGGTGGTCGGCTACGCGATCCCGGCCGGCACCACCACGTACGACTACCGCGACGTGTTCTTCTCGGCCGCCCTGGGCTCCGTCCAGGTCGACGAGGGCGCCGCGGTGAACCTCGCCAACGGCGCTTCGGCGAACGTCTCGGCGAACGTCCTGGTCAACAGCGAGGCCCCCGCGGGCCGCCAGTTCTTCGGCCAGGTCAAGCTGCTCAACGGCCGCGGCACCGCCGCCGGCACCGGCAGCGTGCAGATCGACAAGGTCCTTCCGTAGTACGGACCGAACCGAAGGGGCGGCGCTCTGACGAGCACCGCCCCTTCGGGCTTTCTACTTGCCGAGCGACCGCAGGGACTCGGCGTAGGTGCCGACCGCGTGGGCGATCACGTCCAGGTTGGTGTCGAAGGCCCCCAGGTCCAGGTTCTTCAGGTTGTCGCCCGCCCCGTGGTAGTTCGGGTCGTACGGGGCTCCGGCCGTGCCGCCGTGGCGCGAGGCCTGCTCGGCGGTCTTGATGCCCTCGGCGCCGGTGAAGGTGCCGCCGGCCGGGATCCCGTTCGCGATGAACGGGCCGTAGTCGGAGCGGCCGTCGAAGTCACTGCCCTCGTGCGGCTTGTGCTTCTTGTCCAGGAAGCCGTTGATCAGCGCCTCGATCTGCGCGGAGCCCGCCGGGCCCGCGCCCTCGCCGACGTTGTCCGAGTTGTCGCCGTCGTAGACGAACTGCACCGGGTTCGGCGAGGCGATCATGTCGAAGTTCAGGTAGAGCGCGATGTCCTTCTTCTGCTTCTGCGACAGCTGCGCGACGTAGTGCTCGGAGCCCAGCAGGCCCAGTTCCTCCGCCGACCACCACGCGAAGCGCACCTTGTTGGCGGGCCCCTTGCCCTTCTTGTCGGCACCCTCCTCCGCGAGTTTCAGGGCGACCTCCAGCAGACCCGCCGAGCCGGAGCCGTTGTCGTTGATGCCGGGACCCTCGGGGACCGAGTCCAGGTGGGCGCCGACCGCCACGACGCGGTCGGAGCGGCCGCCCCTGGTCTCGGCGATCACATTGCGGGTGGTCTTCTTGACGTGCTCCTGGTCCAGGTCCAGGCGTACGGTCACCTCGCCCTGGGCGGCGGCCGCGGTCAGCGCCTCGCCGTCGGCCAGGGTGATGCCCGCGCTCGGGATCACGCCGTCGGCGGGCGAGGAGAATCCGCCGCGGACGGGGGTGGTGCCGCTGTGGTTGTAGACGATGACGCCGAGGGCGCCGGCCGCCGCGGCGGCCTTCTCCTTCTCCACGAAGGTGCAGGCCCCCCGCTTGACCAGGGCGATCTTCCCGGCGAAGGCACCCGCCGGGTAGTCGGCCGCGTCGCAGCCCGGGGTCTCGTCGACCCGGGCGAGGGCGAGCGGGGCGGCGAGGCCGCCGGCCGGGGTGGACTTGGTGAAGGTGAAGGCGGCGGTGGCCAGGTCACGGGTGTCGGGGCCGAGGACGGTGGTCCTCTCGGTCTTCGTGTGCGCCTCGTAGATGTCGAAGTCCTGGTACGAGACCTGGTAGCCGGCCTTCTTCAGCGTGTCGTGGACGTAGGCCGCGGAGGCCGCGTGGCCGGGCGTGCCGGCGGCCCGGTTGCCGCCGTTGGCGTCGGCGATCTGCTGGAACTTCGCCAGGTGCCGGTAGGCACCGCGCGCGGTGACCCCCTCGACCAGCTCCTTGGCGAGCCGGGACTCGCGCGGGTGGGCGGACGCCGGGGCGGCGGTGGCGGTCAGCAGGACGGGTGCGGCGACGGCGGCCGCGAGTGCGGCGAGCGCCGGTATGGACCGGCGGCGGTGGCGGATGGCGGGCACGGTGTTCCTCCCCAGGTTTGGATGTCGGACGGCCGTGTCCGGATAGCGGGCACGACAGACCGGACGCTAACCGGCCGCGACCAGGCAAAACGGGTGTTCGGGGGCGCCGCAACACGCCCGTCACGGACTCGTCACGGGGGTTCGCATTCAGGACACCGTCCGTTCCTCGGACAATGGATTGGACAAGCCTCGTGGGGTCGAACGCATGATGGCTCCACGCGCGCCCGCGTCGTACGTACCGAAGGAGTCACCGTGAGGGTCGGAATCGTCGGAGCCACCGGACAGGTCGGCGGAGTCATGCGCGGCATCCTGGCCGAGCGGAAGTTCCCGGTGGAGGAGCTGCGGCTGTTCGCCTCGGCCCGCTCCGCGGGCTCGACGCTCGAGTGGGAGGGCCGGGAGATCACCATCGAGGACGCCTCCACGGCCGACTACTCCGGCCTGGACATCGTGCTGTTCTCGGCCGGCGGCGCCACCTCCAAGGCCCTGGCCGAGAAGGTCGCCGCGCAGGGCGCCGTCGTGATCGACAACTCCTCCGCCTGGCGCAAGGACCCCGAGGTCCCCCTCGTCGTCTCCGAGGTCAACCCGCACGCGATCAAGAACCGCCCCAAGGGCATCATCGCGAACCCGAACTGCACCACCATGGCCGCGATGCCGGTGCTGCGCCCGCTCCACGACGAGGCCGGTCTGACCGCGCTCGTCGCCACCACCTACCAGGCCGTCTCCGGTTCGGGCCTCGCGGGCGTCGCCGAGCTGCGCACCCAGGCCTGCGCGGTCTCCGAGACCGCCGACCAGCTGACCTTCGACGGCGGCGCGGTGGACTTCCCGGAGCCGGGCGTCTACAAGCGCCCCATCGCCTTCAACGTGATCCCGCTGGCGGGCTCGATCGTGGACGACGGCTCCTTCGAAACCGACGAGGAGCAGAAGCTCCGCAACGAGTCCCGCAAGATCCTGGAGATCCCCGGGCTCAAGGTGGCGGGCACCTGCGTGCGCGTGCCGGTGTTCGCGGGCCACTCCCTCCAGATCAACGCCCGCTTCGAGCGCCCGCTGAGCGTGGAGCGCGCGTATGAGCTGCTGAAGGACGCCCCGGGCGTGGAGCTGTCCGAGATCCCGACCCCCCTCCAGGCCGCCGGCAAGGACGCCTCGTACGTGGGCCGCATCCGCGCCGACGAGACCGCCGAGAACGGCCTCGCGCTGTTCCTCTCGAACGACAACCTGCGCAAGGGCGCGGCGCTGAACGCGGTGCAGATCGCCGAGCTCCTGGCCGAGGAGCTGCGCGGCTGATCCCGCTGATCGCATGACCGGGGGGCGGCGCCGTCAGGTGCCGCCCCCCTGCGCGTCACGGGCGGCGGACCTCGTAGAGGAAGCAGCCGAACTCGGCGGCCCGCAGGTGCACGAGGGCGACCTCCGGATCGGCGAAGGCCTCGTCCAGAGCCTGTCCGAGCTCCGTGCCGGGGTCCTCGCCGAGGGTCAGGACACGGCCGCCGAGGATGTGCCCGCGAGCGCTGTACCGCCGGGCGGTGCGCTGCACACCGGGCCGGGCGAACGGATATCCCCGGCCGCCGGCCGGTCCGCCGCAGTCCTCGGCGTGGACGAAGACGGGCCCCTGCTCGTCGTACGCGCCCGGCCGCGCGCCGGTCGCGGCGGCCCAGCGCCGCAGCGGTGCGTACGAGACGAGCGCGATCCGCTCGCCGGGCCGGCTGCGCCGCAGACAGCAGCGCAGCGGTGCGCCGCCTTCGGCGTCCTCGTACGGGACGCACTCCCGCCCGGCGTCGTCACGGACCCGCAGCCCGGCGAGGGCGTCGGGGGCGATGGGGAGCACGGTGTGGCGTGTCACGGTGGTCATGGGTCCAGGGTGCGGGTGAGGGGCGGTTGCGGCCGGCGGGAATCGGACGTCGCGTTCGCCCGTGGATTACTCCGCCGCGGTGACGCCGACCGCGTGGAAGGATGGCGGGGCAACGTCACCATCAAAGGAGATGAACGCGTGCCTGGCACGAACCTGACCCGTGAAGAAGCGCAGCAGCGGGCGAAGCTGCTCACCGTCGACTCCTACGAGATCGAGCTCGATCTCAGTGGGGCACAGGAGGGCGGGACCTACCGGTCCGAGACCACCGTGCGCTTCGACTCGGCCGAGGCCGGCGCCGAGACCTTCATCGACCTGGTCGCGCCCGCGGTCCACGAGGTGGTCCTGAACGGCAAGGCGCTCGACGTCGCCGCCGTGTTCCGGGACTCCCGCATCGCGCTGCAGCACCTGGCCGCCGGGGCCAACGAGCTCCGTGTCGTCGCGGACTGCGCGTACACCAACACCGGCGAGGGCCTGCACCGCTTCGTGGACCCGGTGGACCAGCAGGCCTACCTGTACACCCAGTTCGAGGTGCCGGACGCGCGGCGCGTGTTCGCCAGCTTCGAGCAGCCCGACCTGAAGGCGACGTTCCGGTTCACCGTGACGGCCCCCGAGGGCTGGACGGTCATCTCGAACTCCCCGACGCCCGAGCCGAAGGACCGGGTGTGGGCCTTCGAGCCGACCCCGCGCATCTCCTCGTACATCACCGCCCTGATCGTCGGGCCGTACCACGCGGTGCACAGCTCGTACGAGGGCCGGGACGGGCAGTCCGTGCCGCTCGGCATCTACTGCCGGCCGTCCCTCGCCGAGTTCCTCGACGCGGACGCGATCTTCGACGTGACGCGGCAGGGCTTCGACTGGTTCCAGGAGAAGTTCGCGTACGACTACCCCTTCGCCAAGTACGACCAGCTCTTCGTCCCGGAGTTCAACGCGGGCGCGATGGAGAACGCGGGCGCGGTCACCATCCGCGACCAGTACGTCTTCCGCTCGAAGGTGACGGACGCGGCGTACGAGGTGCGTGCGGAGACGATCCTGCACGAGCTCGCCCACATGTGGTTCGGCGACCTCGTCACCATGGAGTGGTGGAACGACCTGTGGCTGAACGAGTCGTTCGCCACGTACACGTCGATCGCCTGCCAGGCGTACGCGGAGGGCTCGAAGTGGCCGCACGCGTGGACCACCTTCGCCAACTCCATGAAGACCTGGGCGTACCGGCAGGACCAGCTGCCCTCCACGCACCCGATCATGGCCGACATCCGCGACCTGGACGACGTCCTGGTCAACTTCGACGGCATCACGTACGCCAAGGGCGCCTCGGTGCTCAAGCAGCTCGTCGCCTACGTCGGCACGGACGCCTTCTTCAAGGGCGTGCAGGCGTACTTCAAGGCGCACGCGTACGGGAACACGCGCCTGTCCGACCTGCTCGGCGCCCTTGAGGAGACCTCGGGCCGCGATCTGACCGCCTGGTCGAAGGCCTGGCTGGAGACGGCCGGCATCAACATCCTGCGCCCGGAGATCACCACCGACGAGGACGGTGTCGTCACCGCGTTCGCGGTCCGCCAGGAGGCCCCGGCGCTGCCGGCCGGCGCCAAGGGCGAGCCGACGCTGCGGCCGCACCGGATCGCGGTCGGCCTGTACGACCTCCAGGACGGGCGCCTCGTCCGCACGGACCGCGTCGAGCTGGACATCGACGGCGAGCTGACCCCGGTGGACGCGCTCGTCGGGCGGCCGCGCCCGGCCGTCGTGCTGCTGAACGACGACGACCTGTCGTACGCGAAGGTCCGCCTCGACGAGGTCTCGCTGGCGAACGTCACCGCGCACCTGGGCGACTTCACCGAGTCGCTGCCGCGGGCGCTGTGCTGGGCCTCGGCGTGGGACATGACCCGCGACGGCGAGCTCGCCACCCGCGACTACCTCGCGCTGGTGCTGTCCGGCATCGGCAAGGAATCGGACATCGGCGTCGTCCAGTCGCTGCAACGCCAAGTGAAGCTGGCCATCGACCTGTACGCCGACCCGGCGTGGCGGGAGCAGGGTCTGGCCACCTGGACCGAGGCCACGCTGGAGCACCTGCGTGCGGCCCAGCCGGGCAGCGACCACCAGCTGGCGTGGGCGCGCGCGTTCGCGGCGACGGCCCGTACGCAGGAGCAGCTGGCGTACCTGTCGGGTCTGCTCGACGGCTCCGTGGAGGTCGAGGGCCTGGCCGTCGACACCGAGCTGCGGTGGACGTTCCTGGAGCGCCTCGTCGCGACGGGCGTCAGCGACGAGCCGGCCATCGCGGCGGAGCTGGAGCGGGACGCGACGGCGGCGGGCGAGCGCCACGCGGCGACCGCGCGGGCCGCGCGGCCGACGGCGGCGGCCAAGGCGGAGGCCTGGGCCTCGGTCGTCGAGGGCGACTCGCTGCCGAACGCGGTGCAGGAGGCCGTGATCGGCGGCTTCGTCCAGACCGACCAGCGGGAGCTGCTCGCGCCGTACGCGGAGAAGTACTTCGCCGCGGTCAAGGGGGTCTGGGAGAGCCGCAGCCACGAGATCGCGCAGCAGATCGCGGTGGGTCTGTACCCGTCGCTGCTGGTCTCCGAGGAGACCCTGGCGGCGACCGACGCGTGGCTGGCCGCGGCCGAGCCGAACGCGGCGCTGCGGCGTCTGGTGTCGGAGTCCCGCGCGGGCGTCGAGCGGGCGCTGCGGGCCCAGTCGGCCGACTCCGCTGCCGCTCGGGCCTGACGCCCCTGGCTCCCGGGCGGGGGTCCACCCCCCGCCCGGGAGCCCCTTCGGGGGCTACGTCCGGGCGGCCGCGGCCGCGGTCAGGGCCGCGAGGACGTGGGAGACGGCCGGGGCGGATTCGGAGCCGCGGCGGATCGCCGCGATGACGTGCCGCGTCGGGCGGTCGTGGGACAGCACCCGCACCGCCACCCCCGGGGCCCGGCTCGACACCATGCGCGGGACGAGCGCGACCCCCATCCCCGCCCCCACCATCGCCAGGATCGCGGTCCAGCCGGACGCCGAGTGCGCCTGCTCCGGGACGAAGCCCGCCGCCTCGCACGCGCCCCGGGCGATCTCCGACCAGGGGCCGCTGCCCCCGTAGATCCACGGGTCCCGGGACAGGTCCGCCAACCGCAGGTCCCGCGCGGCCGCCAGCGGATGGTCCGGCGGCAGGGCCACGTCCAGCGGGTCCTCCATCAGCGTGACCCGGGTGAACCGCGCGTCCCGGGCGGTCGGGGCGTGCGCCGCCAGGGACAGCGCGAGGTCCACGCCCCCGGCGGACAGCAGCTCGTACGATTGCGCGGCCTCGGTCTCCCGTACCCGTACCTCCACCCGGGGGTGCGTGCGCCGCAGTTCTGCCACGGCGGGGACCACCAGCGCCGGCACGGCGGTGGAGAAGGCCCCGACCCGTACCTCCCCCGCCTCTCCCCCGAGGTACCCGGCCAGCTCCGCGTCGGCCCGCTCCAGCTGCGCGAACACCGCCTCCGCGTGCCGCAGGACCAGGTGGGCGGCGGCCGTGAGCCGGACGCGGCGGCCCTGCGCCTCCAGCAGCGGCACCCCCAGCTGCCGGGCCAGGTTGGTCAGCTGCTGCGAAACGGCCGAGGGCGTCATGTGCAGCGCCTCGGCCGTCGCGGTCACGGTCCCCCGCTCGGCGAGGGTCCGCAGGATCCGCAGCTTCTTGATGTCCCACTCGGTCATGGGCCCGAACCTACCGCCGGGCACCGAGCCCCACGCCGCCCAGGATCAGCGCCATGCACAGCAGCTGCGCCGGACCGGTCCGCTCGCCGATGAGCAGGAAGCCGAGGCCCGCGACGCAGACCGGCTGGAGGTAGTAGACGACCCCGGCGCGGGCGGCGCCGATGACCGAGACGGCCTTGTTCCAGGCGAAGAAGGCGACGGCGGAGGAGAAGACCCCGACGTAGAGCAGCGGTCCGACCGTGCCCGTGGTGGCCTCGAAGCCGCCCTGGACGGTGAGGGACACGGCGTACGCGGGGGCCAGCATCAGCGCGCCGAGGACGAAGGTGGTGATCAGGAACGCCAGGCCGCCCAGTTCGGCGGGCTTGCGCTTGAGCAGCGCGCTGTACGTGGCGAACGACAGCGCGGCACCGAACATCCACAGGTCGCCGGCGCCGAAGTCGAAGCCGAGCGAGCCGTCCCCGACCAGCAGCAGCACGCCGAGGGCGGCGAGCACGAGCCCGAAGGTGCGCCGGGCGCCGAGCCGTTCGCCGCCGAGGCGGCCGTACAGGGCCATGATGACCGGCGAGGCGGCCATGATCATGCCCATGTTGGCGGCGGAGGTGGTCAGACCGGCCTGGTGGACCAGCGTGTTGTAGAGGGTGACGCCGAACAGCGTGGCGAGGGCGATGAATCCGAGGTGCCGCCGGATCAGGGCCCGCTGCTGCCAGGCCTGCCGGGCGGCGAAGGGGGCGACGGCGACGGTGGCGATGATCCAGCGCCAGAAGACGGCCTGGACGGGCGGGACGGTGTCGGCCATCCCCCGGGTGGCGACGAAGCTGCCGGACCAGATGACCGTCGCCAGGAGGGCGAGGAGCACACCGAGTCCGGCGGCCCCCTTCTTCCCCGTGCCCCGGGCGGTGGGCTCGGCTTGCGAAACGGTACGGGCGCGGTCCATGACGGCCACTGTGCGTCTCCCCCTCGGGGTCGGTCTGGCGGGTGGTGAGACCTACCGTCGCACCCGCTCATCCGTCAGGTCCATCGAAATGTTTCGATCAGTTTGTTCAGCAGAACTGAACGGTGCCGCCTTCGGCGGCCGGGGTGCGCCCACCGTCAGCTGACCCACGAGCGTGGCGCCGAAGGCGATCGCCATGCCCAGCAGCTGCACCGGCGTGAGTGCCTGCCCCAGGGCCGCCCAGCCGATGACGGCGGCGGTCAGCGGGGACATCGGCGAGAGCAGGGTGACCGAGGTGGCGGTGAGCCGGCCGATGCCGCGGAACCAGAGCCAGTACGCGATGCCGGTGTTGATCAGCATCATGTAGCCGTAGCCGAGGAAGGCCTTGCCGTCGAGCGCGGGCGGCGCCCCTTCGACCAGGGCGGCGATCGGGATGATGATCAGCCCGCCGGCGGTGAGCTGCCAGCCGGTCATGGCCAGCGGGCCGACGCCCTCGGGGCGCCCCCAGCGCTTGGTCATGACGGTGCCGGCGCCCATGGAGGCGGAGGAGACGACACCGGCGACGATGCCGACGAGGTCGAGCTGCGCCTGGGCGGTCAGGACGACCATGCTGACGCCGAGCGCCCCCACGACCGCGGCGAGCACGGTCCGCAGCCGGGCCCGCTCGCCCAGCAGGAGGGCGGCGAGTCCCACGACGAACAGGGGGCCCGCGGAGCCCAGTACGGCCGCGACCCCGCCGGGCAGCCGGTAGGCGGAGAGGAACAGCAGCGGGAAGAAGGCTCCGATGTTGAGCGCGCCCAGGACGGCGGACTTCCACCACCATTCGCCCTTGGGCAGGGTGCGGGAGAGGGCCGTGAGCAGCAGTCCGGCGGGCAGGGCGCGCATGACGCCGGTGAACAGCGGCCGGTCGGGCGGCAGCAGTTCGGAGGCCACGGCGTACGTGGAGCCCCAGGAGACGGGGGCCAGGGCGGTCAGGGCGACGGTGGCGAAACGCTTCATGGCGGGTGACTCCTCGGGCAGGTGAGGAACGCGGGACAGGACGGCGGCTCAGGCCGCGACGGGCACCGGCGGGCGCGGGGCGGCGGCCGGGGGCTCGGCGTGCACGGCATCGGCGGGCAGGTGCGGCTCCAGCCGGACCAGCGCCAGGGCGGCACCGAGGGCGGCCACGGTGAGCACGGCCCAGGGCAGGCGGCCGTCGACGGCGAGCAGAGCGGTGAAGAGGGAGGGGGCGAGGGCGCCGGCCAGCGAGTAGGAGAGCTGGTAGGTGGCCAGGTAGCGGCCGCGGGCGGCTTCGGGGGCGGCGGAGACCGACAGGGCGCCGCCGGAGGGGCTGTGGACCAGCTCGCCGAGGGTGTAGAGGACCACGACGGCCAGCAGGGCCACGAGTGTGGCGCTCTGCCCGGGGCGCACGGTGCCGAGCACGATCTGGCCGACGAAGGCGGCGGCGAAGAGCAGCGCGCCGAGGGCGGCCGAGCGGGTGCGGCGGGCACCGGAGCGGCGGACGCGGCCCGCGACGAGCACGCCGATCCCGGCGCACAGGGCGGTGTTGAGGGTGAAGGCGGCTCCGGTGAGGGAGTCGGGGGCCTTCAGCCAGGTGGAGAGGTAGAGCGGGAAGAGGACGGAGAGGGCGGAGTAGCCGAGCGCGGTCAGGAAGTTGGCGGCGGTCAGCCCGAGGAAGGGCCGGTCGCGCAGGACCGTCCGGTATCCGGCGGACGCGCGCCGGGCGGATGCGGCCTCGGCGTCACGGACCGGGCGGACCCGGGCGACGAGCAGCCCGGCGAGGGCGAAGGCCAGCGAGTTGCCCCAGGCGGTGTAGGTGAACGCGCCGGTGCCCCACAGTGCCAGCACGGCGGAGACGAGCAGGGCGCCCGCGCCCATCCCGGCGTTCTGCAGGGCCCGGATGGCGGCCTGGAGCCGGTCGCGGGCGGCGCCGCGCGCCACCTCCCCGATCAGGGACTGCTGGACGACGGCGAAGGACCGGTCGGCCAGGGCGGTGACGAGGGCGACGGCCGCGAAGGCGGGCAGCGAGCCGGCGAGGGGGTAGAGCGCGAAGCCGAGGGCCCGTATCCCGTAGAGCGCCAGGTTGACCTTCTTGGCGCCGAACCGGTCGACGGCCGAGCCGGCCAGCGGCATGAAGGCGAGTCCCGCCACCCCGGTGACGGTCATGACCAGGCCGACGAGGGTGAAGGACAGGCCCGTGACGTGGTGGAAGAAGACGAGCGAGAACGGGACGTACATGCCGATCCCGACCGCGCTGATCCCGATGCCGAAGAGCAGTGACCGCTCCCCCTCGACCCGCGGTTCCCGCACCGATGCACCCGGCTTCATGATGTCCCCCCAGTGGTTGCTTGCTTGTAAGTAGCTTACCTCTAAGCTACTTTCCGTCAAGCTACTTTCTTGCGAACGACCGAGCGGAAGCCGGATACTCCAGCCATGAACGACCAGAAGGACGCCGTCGACGCGATCACCGCCCAGTGGTACGCGGTGCGCCCCGACCTGGACACGGCCCCCATGGCCGTCTTCGGGCGGATCTACCGGATCGCCAAGGCCATGGGCGACGCGATGGACCGGACCTACGCCCGCTTCGGCATCTCGCGCGGGGAGTTCGACGTCGTGGCCACCCTGCGCCGCTCCGGCGAGCCGTACACGCTCTCACCCCGGCAGCTGTCGGCCACGCTGATGCTCACCACGGGCGGCATGACGGGGCGTCTGGACAAGCTGGAGAAGGCCGGGCTGCTCTGCCGCAAGCCCGATCCGCACGACCGGCGCGGGCTCCAGGTGACCATCACCGACCGCGGGCTCGCGCTCATCGACGAAGCCGTCTCCGCCGGCCTGGAGGTACAGCGCGCCGGGCTCGCCGGGCTGAGCGACGCGGAGGCAGAGGTGCTCACCGGCCTGCTCCGCAAGCTGCTGGCCGGGGTCTGAGAACACGACGGGGCGCCGGGGGGGGGGCGGGGGCGCCCCCCCCCCCCCCGCGAGGGTGGGGGGCCGGCGGCGGGGCCCGCGCGGGCGGGTTGCTTGAGTGAGGGTAGGGG